>JASHYV010000056.1 GCA_030064695.1 Thermoplasmata archaeon | reverse complement strand
GGAAGGCGTCGAAGGGGGTCGTCGAACAGATCATCCGGCCGACCGGCCTGGTCGACCCGCCGATCGAGATCCGGCCCCTGGAGGGCCACATCGCGGACCTCGTGCAGGAACTGAGGGCCTGCGCCGAGCGGGGCGACCGCGCGCTGGTCACGACGCTCACCAAGGCGACCGCGGAGCAGCTGTCGAGCTACCTCGCGAACCTCAACTTCCGGGTCCGGTACCTCCACTCGGACGTCGAGACGCTGAAGCGCGTCGAGGTGCTCCGGGACCTGCGCCTCGGCCGCTTCGACGTGCTCGTCGGGATCAACCTGCTCCGCGAGGGGCTCGACCTTCCCGAGGTGAGCTTCGTCGCGATCCTCGACGCCGACAAGGAAGGCTACCTCCGCAGCGAGACCTCGATCATCCAGACCTCGGGGCGGGCGAGCCGCAACGAGCGGGGCCGGGTCGTACTCTACGCGGACCGGACGACCGGCTCGATGCGGCGCGCGATCGACGAGATGACCCGACGGCGGGCGGCGCAGGTCGCCTACAACGCGGAGCATGGCATCGTGCCCGAGACGGTGCAGAAGGAGGTCCGCTCGCTGCTCGCACCCGAGGCGGAGGCGCCCTCCGGCGACCTCTCCGTTTCCGGACTCGGCAAGCGGTGGAAGGGGCGGCTGCCCCTCCTGCTCGCGAACCTCGAGGAGGAGATGCGGCTCGCCGCGGAGCGCCTCGACTTCGAGGAGGCGGCCCGCATCCGGGACCGGATCCGCGAGATCCGACGCGACGCCGAGGCGAGCGACCCGGCGGTGCTGCGCTCCCGGTAAAGCCGGTTTTCCCCCCGGGGAAATGCCGTTTTAGCTCCCGGTCGCCTGCCCGGGCGAATGCCGGTGTCGTCCGCGCCCCCGGAGGGGCTCCCGGGGCTTCGCCGCAGCGGCGCCGTCACCGAGCTGCTCTTCCTGTACGAGTGCGCCACCCTCGAGCCCACCCAGCTCAAGCCCGTCGCGGAGCGGCTGGGCCTCACGGTACAGGCGGCCTCGCACACCTTCCGGGGACTCCGCCGCCGGGGCCTGGTCGCGGTCCGGGAAGGGCGATACCGCCCGACGATCGAGGGCATCGCCTGGCTCCACGGGGCCCTGACCGAGCTCGGCACCGACGTGGGCGGGCGGATCGAGCGGCTGCACGTCATCCGCTCGACCCGGGCGCTCGCCGACTCCGACCTGCGGGCCGGGGAGGCGGTCTCGCTCGAGATGCGCCAGGGCCTGCTCACGGCGCGCCCGGGCGGCTCGGGAGCGTCCCGAGGGAGGGTCGTCCGGGCCGTGCGCGCCGGAGCGCTCGCCGAAGTGGAGGAGCTCGACGGGATCGTGCGGATCACGCCGGGCCGGGTGTCGGTACGGACGATCTCCGACGAGGAACTCGCCCGGGCCGATCTCCCGCGTCGGATCCGAGCGGCGCTGCCCGTCGCGGAGGACCTGCTCGGCGCGGAGGGGCTGGAAGCGTACCACGCGGTACGGGCCGCCACCCCGCGGGTTCCGATCCGCTTCGCGGTCGCAGCCGCCTGCCGGGAGGCGGCGCGGATCGGGGTGGACTGCACCGTCTTCGTCGCCGAGCGGGACCTCCCTCGCCTCGTGGCGGCGTTCGGGCTCGCGGACCCGCCTCGCCTCGAAGTGCTACCGCTGGGCCGAGAGGCTCGAGGGCGTCGCGCCCGCCGCTGACGGGCCCGGGAGTCGGGCCCGAAGCCATTCGAGGAGCGCGTCGAGGTCCAGGACCTCGTCCGCGCCCCGGTCCCGGAGCTCTCGATAGATCGCGGCGGCCCGGCCGCCCGTGAAGTCCCGCTCGGCGATCGGAGGGCGGTCGAGCAGCGCGATCGGCACCCGACCGGCCCGGGGCCGCAGCGCCTCCAGGTTCGCGAGGTTCGAGGGACCCACCGGGAACGGCGCGACCACGATGGCCCGAGCGGACGCGAGCAGCTCCGCGTTGCGCTCGATCGCCGCCGGTCCGATCGGCGCGAAGGGCGCCTCGACCGCGGCGGGGATCGAGAGCCCCTCCGCCGTCTCCGCGTCCGAGTCGAGCAGCGGGAGGACGCCGGCGCTCAATCGGTAGCCGTCGTCCGAGAGGCGCCGAAGGAGGGGGCTCGCCGTGCCGCCGCCGCCCACCACATGCACGGGCCCGAGCGTCGGCGGGCCGCCGAGCGGGGCGTTCAGCAGTGACTGCGGGATCAAGTACGGGAGGCCGGACCGGGCGTCCCGGCGGAGATCCGCGACGATCCCCCAGACCCGGGCGAGCAGGTCGGTCGTGAGCACGGAGGAGGGAGCCCCGTCCGCGACGAGCCGTCCGTGCGAGAGCACCACGATCCGGTCCGCGAACCGGGCGGCCAGGTTGAGGTCGTGGACCGCCGCGACGATCGTGACGCCCCGCTCGCGCGCGAGACGGCGCACCCGCCCGAACAGGTCCAGCTGATGGGCGACGTCGAGGTGCGCCGTCGGCTCATCGAGCAGCAGGATCGGTGCGGTCTGGGCCAGGGCGCGGGCCAACACCGCCCGCTGCCGCTCGCCGCCGCTCAGCGTCAGGATGCCGTCGGCGGCCCGATCCGCGAGGCCCGCCTCGACGAGGGCGGTCCGGGCGATCTCCCGATCGACGGCGGTCTCCGCGTCGAGGGCGCCGTGGTAGGCGAACCGGCCGTAGAGCACGTAGTCGGCGAGGCGGACGTTGTCCCGCGGCGCCTCCTCCTGGGGCACCCACGCAATGCGGCGCGCCCGCTCGACGATCGGGAGGCTCTCGGCCGGAGCGCCGAAGAGCTCGATCGAACCGTCCGCGATCTCGGTCAGACCGAGCACGCCGCGCAGGAGCGTGGACTTGCCCGACCCGTTGGGGCCGGCGAGGGCGAGGAACTGCCCGGCCGGGACCTCCAGATCGACGCCGGCGAGCGCCACGCGGCTCCCGTAGAGCACACGCACCCCGCGGAGGCGCAGCGCGGGGGCCCCCGCGGTGGGCTCGGTCACAGGGCCCCCATCGTGGAGCTCCGGCGCTGGCGGTAGAGCAGGTACAGGAAGAAGGGGACCCCCGCGAACGCCGTGAAGATCCCGATCGGCAGCACCGAGCCCGCGAAGAACACGTACGAGACGTCGCGGGCCGTGAGGAGGAACAGCGCGCCCACGAGCGCCGCCCCGGGCAGCACGATCCGATAGTCCGGACGGAACAGCCGTCGCACCACGTGCGGGGAGACCAGCCCGACGAACCCGATGATGCCGGTGAACGCCACCGCCACCGCGGTCGCCATCGACGCGAGGAGGATGACCCGCACCCGGACCCGACGGGCGTCGACGCCCGCGCTCTGGGCGACGTCGTTCCCGAGCTGCACGAGGTTGAGCTCTCGGCCGTGCAGCGCGATCAGGGTGCCGAGCACCAGCACGCTCCCCGCGGCGATGCCGTCCACCTGCCAGTCGGCGAGTCCGAGACCTCCCAGCAGCCAGAACGTCACCTGCTCGCTACCGGTCGGGTTGTAGAGAAGGATCAGGGAGAGGATGGCGGACAAGAGGTTCGCGAGCGCGACCCCGGTGAGCAGCAGGGTCTCCACGGAGCTGTATCGGCCCCGGGCCACCCCCAGGATCAGGAGGCCGGTCCCGATCGCCCCCAGAAAGGCGAACAGGGGGAGGTAGACGTCGGCCTGGGCCTCCTGATACCGGTAGACGTAGATCACGGCGGCCCCGATCGTCCCCCCGCTCGAGATTCCGAGCAGGAACGGGTCCGCGAGCGGGTTCCGGAAGACGCCTTGCAGCGCCCCGCCCGAGATCCCGAGCGCTGCCCCGACGATCAGCGCGAGGAGGATCTCGGGCAGGTACAGCTGCCAGATGATCGTCACGTAGGCCCCACAGAGCGTGGGGGAGACCGGGGTCCCCGCACACGGCTGTGGGAAGAGGTACCCGCCGGTGAGCTCGTGCAGGAGGATCTGGAACGCGTCCCGAGCCGGGATGCTCACCGCGCCCAAGAGGGGCGAGACGAAGAGGATGAGGACCGCGAGCCCGGCGAGCAGCAGCGCGATGACGCCCGGGTGCCGCAGGGCCGTCGGTCGTGCCGCGGACTCGGCCCCCGTGGCTTCCCCCCGGCCCGTCTCACGGCGAAGCCGGGGCGAGCACGGCGAGCAACGCCGGGATGCCCTGCAGGATCATCGTGGGGTCGGGTTCCGTGAGCCAGTTCGAGTTAATGCCCGTGAGGTTGCCGTACTTCACCGCATTGAAGTCGGACCAGAGCGGGCCGCCGGCGTAAGTGCTCTCGTTGAGCCCGAAGCCGACGCCGTAGACGATCCACTGCGGGTTCGCGACCAGGACCTGCGCCGGCGAGAGTTCGGGGTACGGGATCGTGGCGTTGGCCGAGATGCTCGATCCGCCGCAGATCTCGATCAGGGACTCTCCGAAGGTGCCGGGCCCGAACGTCCAGTAGCCGTTCGAGTCCACGTCATACGTGACCAGGACCGTCGGGAAGCTCGTGAGGTTCGCGGTGACCTGTGTCGCATTGTACAGCTCGGCCGAGAGGATGCCGTTCAGCTGCTGGGCCGCGGAGGCGACGCCGAAGATCTCGGCCACGAGCGACACGTCGACGAGCACCCCGCTGAGGGTGGGGGGCTGGAGCATCACGACCGGGATGTGGAGGTCGGCGCTGATCTCCTCGACGGCCGCGATCGAGACGATCGTGGAGGCCAGCACGAGCGAGGGCGTCACGTTCACGAGGGTTTCGGGAGCGAAGGTAGGCCCGACCTGCACGCACATCGAGGAGGTGAGGTTCCAGAGCGCGATCTGGTCCGGCGAGTAGTCATCGGAGAGCCCCCCGAGCGCCGTCGCGTAGCAGTCGACCCCGACCACGTGGCTCCGGAGACCGAGACGGTAGACGATGTCCATGATGCTCGGGCCGAGCACGGCGATCCGCGCAGGGTCCCGCGGCACGGTCACCGTTCGGCCGAGGTCGTCGACGACCGTGATGGATCCGGGCGTGGAGCCCGTAGAGCTCGGGCGAAGCGCGTAGTAGCCCGCAGTCGCCGCCACGGCCGCTCCGGCCACGACGAGGACGACCACGACGAGCAGGGCGAGCGAGACGGTGCGGCGGGGAGCAGGCGTCGGTGCGGCGGCGCTCAACGTCATTGGATTCTGGACAAACAGTCTTTCACATAAGGGTTGCGAGAGCCCGGTGGCGCTCGGGCCTCGGTCCACGACAAACCATATCTCTCCGAAGGCTCCCGGTCGGCGGGGAGGGAGCATAGGCTAATCTGGCAGACCAGCGGGCTCCAGTCAGGACGGCCGTCGGCCGTCCTGGAACGATTTCGGGTCTGCGGAGGGGCGCCCCGCGCCCCCGTGACGAGTGACTGGAGCGCGCGGAGAGACCCGCATATCGGGGTTCAAATCCCCGTGCTCCCATCCCCCTCTCCCCATGGGCCTCGAGTAC
>JASHYV010000055.1 GCA_030064695.1 Thermoplasmata archaeon | reverse complement strand
GACTACCTCATCGTCGCCGTCACGATCGGGCTCCTGATCGTGCTGCTGGTCGTGCTGCGATCCTGGATCATCGCGCTGATGGCGATCGCGACGATCGGGCTCTCGATCAGCTGGGCGTGGGCGCTCACCTACCTCGTCTTCCAGGAGCTGCTCGGCTACTCGCTCTTCTTCTTCGTCCGGACGATCCTGTTCATCCTCATCCTGGGGCTCGGCATCGACTACAACATCTTCCTCCTGACCCGCGTGCGCGAGGAGCGGGTGCGCGGTCGCACCTCCTCGGACGCGACGGTCGAGGCGGTCGCGAAGACCGGCGGGATCATCTCCGCCGCGGCGATCATCCTCGCGAGCGCCTTCGCCGCGCTCACCGTCGGCGACTTCGTCCTGATCGAGGCGATCGGGTTCTCCGTCGCGGTCGCGGTGATCCTCGACGCGATGATCGTCCGGACGTACCTCGTGCCGGCGGCGCTGCAGCTCCTCGGGGACCGGGTCTGGAGCCTCTCGGGCCGGCGACCGCCCGACCCCGCGCCCACCCCGGCGGAGCCGGCCCCGCCGACCGGCTAGCCGGGCCGCTCAGTGGAGGAACGCGGCCCCGGCGCGCTTCAGGTGCTCGTCGGGCGACGAGGTGTCCACCACGTCCAGCACCTTGCCCTTCGCGTCGATCAGGAAGGTGACCCGGCGGGCGTGTCCGCTCGGTCCCAGCACCCCGTAGGCCCCGGCGACCGACTTCTTCGCGTCCGCGATCAGGGGGAACGGGAGGCCGTACTTGCCGTGGAACGCCTTCTGGGCCGGGCAGTCGTCGGTGCTGACGCCCACGACGGCCACGTGCTTCGCCGCGTAGTCCGCGTAGACGTCGCGAAAGCCCTTCGCCTCGATCGTGCAGCCCGGCGTGTCCGCCTTGGGGTAGAAGTACAGCACGACCGGCGATCCGCGGAGGGACGCCAGGCGGAACGGGGCGCCGTTCTGATCGGGAGCTTCGAAATCCGGGGCGGTGTCTCCTTTCGCGACCATCGGGCCCCGAGGCGCGGGGCCGTATTTGAGCCGGCCCCGGTCAGACGTGCGCCACGGTCACGAGCGTCTCGGTCGCCTTGATGCCCGGGATGCGGCGGATCTTGTGGACGACGGTGTCGAGCGCGGCGTTGATGTGCGGCGCCTCGACCTTGACGATCAGGTCGAACGGCCCCGTGACCGTGTGGACCTCCGTGACCGACGGCACCGCGCGCACGCGGCGCTGGACCTCCTCGAGACGGCCCATCTCCGTCTCGACGAGCAGGAACAGGGTCTCCACGGCCGCGGACCTCGGCCGGAGACCGATGGAGCCGGCCCCCTTTGAACTAGCCGGCGACGCCGGCGCCGCGCCGGCGGGCGCAAAGCGTTAAGGGCCGCGCGGCGCCCCCTCGGACGCCGATGTCGCTGGCGCTGCGCGACTCGCTTTCGGGCGCGACGCGACCGGTGCGATCGCGGCCCGGGCGACCCGTCACGCTGTACGTCTGCGGCCCCACGGTGTACGCGGCGGCGCACGTGGGGCATGCGCGCAACTACCTCGAGTTCGACCTCATCCGCCGGAACCTCGAGGCCGACGGACGCGTCGTCCGCCACGTGATGAACCTGACCGACGTCGAGGACAAGATCGATCAGCGGGCCCAGGAGTTGGGACTCTCCTGGCGGACGTTGGCCCGGCGGGAGGAGGCCTCCTTCTTCCGCGACATGGACGCACTGCGGATCCTCCGGCCCCACGGTCGACCCCGGGCCAGCGAGTTCATTCCGGCGATGATCGACGTGGCCCAGCGGCTCATCCGGACCGGGCGGGTCCGACGGTCCGAGGATTCCTGGATCTACCGGCCCCCCGCGCGCCCGCGCGGGGCGAACTTCTCCTCGGCCGACACGATCGCCCGGCATGCCGTCCCGGAACCGGATCACCCGTTCCCGCGGGACGGGGCCGGCGCCGGCGAGTTCGTCCTCTGGAAGCGGCAGAGCGCGCCCCACGCGTCGTGGCCGAGCCCCTGGGGGGACGGCGTCCCGGGCTGGCACCTCGAGTGCTACGCGATGGCCCGTCACTACCTCGGCATCCCGGTCGACGTCCACGGCGGGGGTCGCGATCTCATGTTCCCGCACCATTTCGCGGAGAACGAGATCGCGCTCGCGCTCGACCGGAACCGCTTCTCCCACCTGTTCGTGCACGTGGCCTTCGTGCTGCAGGGGGGCTCCAAGATGGCGAAGTCCACGGGGAACCTCGTCACCATCCGGTCCGCGCTCGAGAGCGGCGCGCCGGACGCGCTGCGGTTCTACCTCCTCGACCGGCCGTACTCGGAGCGGATCGAGTGGAGCTCGACGGACTACGCCGCGGCCTCCCGGGAGTTCGACCGCGTCCGGGACGCCTTCCGGGGCTGGACCCGCCCGGGCCCGGGCGGACGGATCGGCGCGCGCGCCGCCGCCGCGCTGGTGGCGGGCATCCGGCGGGACCTCGCTCACAACCTCGAGAGCGGCCGAGCGCTCGGGCGCCTCAAGGAGTTCGCCGCCCGCCTCGCCGGGGACGCGGCCGGCGGAGCGCCGAGAGGGGAGCTTCCGGCCGTGCGTACGGCGTTGGCCGAGATCGAGACCCGGACGGGGCTCCGCCTGCGCTAGCTCCGACGGGCCGTCAGAGACCGCGTCGGTCGATCGCGGTGCTCAGGCCGTTGCCTCCGCCCATGCAGAGCGTGGCCAGGCCGAGCGACCCCTTCGAGCGGGTGAGCTCGTGGGCGAGCGTCACGACGATGCGGGCGCCGCTCGCGCCGATCGGATGCCCGAGCGCGATGGCGCCGCCGTGGACGTTGAACCGGTCGTCGGCGAAGCCGAAGGTGCGCTGCACGGCGATCGACGCCGAGGCGTATGCCTCGTTGTGCTCCACTCGGTCGAAGTCGCCGGGAGTGAGCCCGGTCCGCTCCAGGTGCTTGCGCACGGTCGGGATGGGCGACTCCATGACGTCCCGCGGGTGCACGCCGCTCTCGGCGACCGAGTGGATCCACGCGATCGGCTTCGCGCCGGTCCGATGCACCTCGCGGGCGCTCGCGAGCACGAGCGCCGCCGCGCCGTCGGAGAGCTTCGAGGAGTTCCCGGCGGTCAGCACGCCGTTCGGTGCGAACGCCGGCTTGAGGCGGGCCAGCTTCTCGAGCGTGGTGTCCGCCCGCGGCGCCTCGTCCGACGCGAGCTCCTGGCCGCTCTGGGTCCACTCGCCCGGCACCGGCACGATCTCGCTCCGGAACGTCCCGTCCGCGACGGCCCGGGAGGCGAGGAGATGGCTGCGGAGCCCGAACGCGTCGACCTCCGCCCGGGTGAGCCCCATCTTGGCGGCGATCCGCTCTCCGGTGAGCCCCATGATCTCGTGCTCGTCGTAGGCGTCGATCAGGGCGTCCTGCTGCATCCCATCGATCAGGGCGTGCGAACCGGGCAGGCTCCCCCAGCGCATCGCGCCCTCGACCAGGTACGGCGCCATCGACATCGACTCCATGGCGCCGACCAGGACGCGGTCGAAGTCCCCCGCGCGGATCGCGGCGTCGCCGAGATGGATCGCCTTCATGCCCGAGCCGCAGACCATGTTGATCGTCGCGGCGCCCACCGTGTCGGGGATGCCCGCCCCTCGGAGCACCTGTCGGGCCGGGTTCTGGCCGACGCCCGCCTGGATCGCCTCGCCGAGCAGGACTTCCTCGATGTCCGAGGGCGTGAGATGGGCCTGCCCGATCGCGGCCGCCGCCGCCAGCGTCCCGAGTTTCGGGGCCGGCACCGATCGGAGGGCGCCCCCGAACCGACCGATCGGGGTCCGCACGGCCGAGAGGATCGCGACCGCGTGCTCCGGCTCGCGCGCCATGACTCGGTCTCGGCGGGCTCGGTCGGGCCGGCGCGCGGCCCGCTCAGTCCTCTTCGACGCGGGGCGCGAGCAGGTAGCGGCCCTCGCCGCGACCGCCGACCATCGAGAACTCGACCT
>JASHYV010000054.1 GCA_030064695.1 Thermoplasmata archaeon | reverse complement strand
CACGGACGTGAACGCCTACGGCGACTCCGTCGGGGTCACGGACGGCTTCGAAGGGCCGGGCAGCCTCGGCACGACGATCAACGGCCTCTACTCGGAGGACGACTCGGTCGGATTCTACCTGGAGGGCTCGGACTGGACCAACCTCACGAACGTCTACATCGGCTACAACGACGATGGCCTGATCGCGGGCGGCCTCGTCATCACGGGGAACACCACGCTGACCGACACGTACGTCGATGACACGGAGTACGGACTCGAGCTCGAAGACGTCGACAACACGACGTTCGACGGTCTCTACGTCTTCGATGCCTCGGAGGGCGTCTTCGGGGAATTCGCCTGGACAACGACCTTCGACAACGTTGGGATCGATTTCGTCGAGGACGGGGTCATCCTAGAGGCCGCCTGGGACACCACGGTCGAGAACGAGAACGCCACCCTGATCTACGATCTCGGCGGGTTCTACTTCGAGTACGCGTTCGGCCTGACGCTCGTGGACGACGTCGCATGGGGAAGCACGGCGGTCTACGCCCAGTACGGGTACCAGATCACGGGATCGGGTCTCTACTCCTACGGGGCCCTCGGATTCATCTTCGATGACGGATCCGGCGCGGTCGTCTCGAATGTCGTCGCCGACGACAATTCGCTCGGCGTCCTCTTCAATGACGGGTTCTCCGGGGTGACCGGCAAGGACGTCGCGGCGAACGGCGACAGCACCGCCGTGGAGTTCGAGGACGACTACACCGCGGACGCGACGGTGACCGACGGGAACGCCGGCTACGAGTCCGTGGCGGTCGAGGGGGTGGATTCCTCCGGCGTCTCCGTGGTGGATGTCGCCGCGATCGGGTTCACTGCGGCGCCCGTGGCGTTCTTCGGTTCGTATCTGAGCTCCGCGACCGACATCGCCGTGACCGATCAGAGCGTCGGGGCCTGGGTGTTCGAGTCGGACTACATCTCGATCTCCGACGTGACGGCCACCGACCTCTCGATCGGAGTCTGGTCGTACGACTCGGAGTCGACGTCGGTGGACGGCGTCACCGCCACGAACGCGACGCTCTCCGAGCTGAACGCGATCACCATCATGGTGTTCGGGTACTGCTCGCCGGGGATCACCGCGGTCCTGACCGAGTACGACGAACTGGATTCGATCTCGAACGTTGTCGCGACCACCTACCCGGTGGCCTACTACGACGTCGACTCGTACGACCAGGGCGTCAACAACCTCAACGCGACCGGTGACTGGTACGGGGTCATCCTCGACGACACCTACTACAGCACGTTCACGGGCCTGGGGATGTTCCACGACTTCATCGGGGTGTACGGATACGACGACGTCTCGTACAACGTGATCTTCGACAGCTCGTTCGTCGACAGCACGAGCTACGCGATCGCGTGGTACGAGGGGTACTACAACCTGGTGTACCTCAACGACTTCCTCGCGAACAACGGCGCCGGATCGACCTACAGCGCCGCGCACATCCAGGTGTACTCGGGCTACGGCGGCTACAACTACTGGGACGGGTCCGAGATCGGGCTGTACGAGGGCAACTACTGGTCCGACTGGCACACGTACAACACCTACGGCGACCTGGCTCCGTACCCGATCGGGGACGGCAACTGGGACTACTACCCGCTCGGCGGGCCGGAGGGCACGGTGGCGGTGTACTTCTACGCGTACGACCTCGCGTCGGGTACCACCTGGACCGTGACGCTGGGCTCCTCGACGGAGTCGACGGCGAACGACTGGCTGGTGTTCTACGTCCTGCCGGGCAGCTACAGCTTCTCGGCGGGCGCGGTCGCGGGCTACACGGTCGCTCCGGGCACCGGAACGGTCTCCGCGATCGGCACCTCGGTCGACCTGTATCTCACCTACACCGCCCAGTACACGGTGACGGTGACGGAGACCGGCCTCCCCGCGGGCAGCTCGTGGGAAGCGATCGTCGGCGGCACGCCGGTGACGGGCACGACCTCGAGCCTCACGGTGACGGTCGGCGGCGGGGAGAACGACTACCAGGTCGTCTCCCTGACGGCGGGCTACTCGGCGTCCCCGGCCTCGGGCTCGATCTACGTGACCGGGCCGTACACGCTGGCCACCACCTTCGCGGCGGTGACCTACGCGGTGACGGTGTCGGAGAGCGGCCTCGCGAGCGGCCAGGTCTGGTCGGCGACCGTGAACGGTGTGACGCAGTACAGCACCGGGACCACGATCACCTTCTACCTCGCGAACGGGACCCAGACGATCACCGTCAACGCGGTGAAGGGCTACTCGGTGTCGAACACGACGCTCACGGTGGTCGTCAACGGAGCGGCCACAGCGACGGGCGTCACGTTCTCGTCGAGCTCCTCGCCGGCGCTGGTGTCGCAGAGCACGTTCAACACGTGGCTCACGGTCGCCCTCATCATCGCGGTCATCGCGCTGGTGGCGGCGATCCTGGCGATCCTGATGCGGGGCAAGGGCGGCTCGTCGGCGAACGCCCCGCCGCAGCAGTGGTCGGGACCCAGCTCGGGCAGCAGCGCGCCGGCGGGCGCGTCCGGTGGCGAGCAGGGCGCATGGAGCGAGGGGGCCGGACCCGGCACCCCGCCGCCCCCCTCGAGCTAAGCTCGGGTGAGTCTCCCCCGCGACAACCCCTTCCCCTCCCTCGGACCGACCCGGTCCGAGGGGATCGGTTTTCTCGCGTCCGACCGCGCCGAGACTGGCTTATCTGTGGAGCGCATCCCCGACGGAGGGCGCCGGGGCCCCGCCGCGCGGGCGAAGGTCGGTGACGAGCTCGGAGCAGGTCCGCACCGCGCTGCGCCTCGTGAACGAGATCAATCGCCACGACGTCGCAGCGATCGGGGTCCTGCTGGCCCGGGACCATCTGCTGGTCGAGGCCGGTGGCCGTGAGGTCCGCGGACCCGAGAAGGCCCAGGAGGCCTGGAGCGCCTGCTTTGACCGATATTCCGAGTACCGCATCGTGATCGAGGACACGCTCGAGGCGGGGCCAGTAGTGGGGATGATGGGCTCCGTCAGCGGGACCACCCGCCCGCCCGAGGGGTCGGCCGAGGGCGCCCACCGCTGGAAGATGCCGGCGGCCTGGAAGCTCGTCGTCCGCGACGGACGGGTCGAGCGCTTCCAGGTCTTCGCCGACGAAGAGCCGATCCGACGGCAGTCCGAAGCGGTACCGGCGCCCTAGTCGGGGCGCGCCGGGCTCAGCATTATCCCTCCCAGCGGGGTGGGGACCGCGTGCCGTCCGAGGAGCGGGGTCCCCCCACGGTGCGCGTGGTGCCCGGCGTGGTGGGCTCCCGGGACACGACGGCCCGCATGGTCATCCCGACCCCCCAACAGCCCACCTGGCCGCCCTTCCTCCGCGCGGGCGAGAACGTGGCCGTGCTGGGCCGACGGTTCGCCCCGCACGCCCACGAGGGCGAGGAGGTGCTCACCTTCGAGGTGGAGGGCAACGCGACCTACGAGATCCCGCCCTCGCCGCCGGTCGCGCTGGATCCCGGGTCCCTCGAGCTGCTCGCGTCGTCGACCAAGGTCACCCACTCCATCCGTCCCGCCCGGGGCACGACGATCCGCTGGTTCTCGCTCGTCGCGAGCCTGCCGACCGGCGCTTCGGTCCCCACGCGGGCCCAGTTCGATCGGCCGACCGCGAGCGCGCCGCAGGCGGACGGAACGATCGTCCGCCGTCTGGTGGGGCCGGGCGCGCGTTCGACCTCCGCCTGCGGCCTCGAGGCCGACGAGATCCTCTTCGCGGAGGACGGCACGTCGTTCCGACGGGTCGGACGGGACCGGAAGGGCCTTGTCTACGCCTTCGCCGGCCGCGGCGCGGTCGACAACGAGCCGATCGAGATCGGCGAGGCGGCCCTCGTCGAGAACGCGTCCGGCATCGCCTTGCACGGCCGCGCGGGGTTGCGGGTACTGGTCGCCACCCTGCCCCGGTCCGGCCCCGCGGCTCCCTGAGCCGCCTCCGGAGGTCTTAAGGACCGGGGGCGCGCAAACCACCTGCGGACGAGCGACCGACCCCCCCGGGTCGGGCGCAGGAACGTATCTCGTGAACCCGACCCGCGTCCGCCGTCGCCTCGCCGGGTTCGCTCTCGCGATCGGCGTCCTCCTCCTCTCCACCGCGTTCGTCGCGGCCGCCAGCCTCCGGATCGGTTCTTCCACGGAGTCCTTCGGAGGACAGGAGAGCCCGACCAGCTACCTCGCCGACTGGGAGGAGACCGGGGCCGGTCCCTCCGCCACTCCGGCTCCCGTTCCGGCGGAGCTGAGCGCATCGATGGCGGCTCCGACCCGGCTGGCCAGCGTGGCGACCTCCTACCTCGTGAACGCCGGCACGGCCGACCACACCGCCTTGGCCTGGAGCTTCACTCAGGCGACGGGCCTCGCCACGAACCTCGAGCTCGAGCTCGCGTTCACCCTCCACTGGACCAACGACGGCACCGCGGAGACCGGCTCCGTCACGGTTTACGTGGAGACCCAGGCCGCCGCGATCGGGGCCGCCCTCGCCTTCACGCTCTACTTCGACGCGGGGGCCGCGACCGGCATCGTGTTCGTCTCGCAGTACGAGCTCACCCAGTCCTGCAGCGCCGTGGGGACGTGCCCATGAGCCGGGATTCCGGAGGGCATCGGGGCGGGTCGGGGCTCGGGGTCACGCTCGCGCTCGTCGTGCTCGTCTCCACGCTCGGGCTGACGCTGGGCGCGGGCACGCTCGGCCCCGGTCGCACCGAAACGGGGGCCGGGTCGTACAGCAGCGAGGCGCCGCTCGCGTACTGGACGTGGGAGGGGACCAAGAGCGCCGACGTCCCCACCCCGGCCCCGGCAACGGCCTCGACCACCGAGGACGCGCCCACGCTGCTGGCCCGAGCCGCTCGAAGCTACGGCGTCAGCGCCCTTACGGCCGGCCAGCCGGCGATCGACGTCGAGTGGGAGGAGACCACCGCGGCGCCGCGGTCGACCGAGCTCGTTCTCACATTCGTGCTCGGCACCACGACGAGCGCGGTCACCATCCATCTCTACGTGGAGACCCGCGCCGGGCCCCTGGTGGGCGACGTCCTGTTCCAGTTCTACTGGGACGCCGGCACCGCGACGCCGACCGACCTCACGATCGGCACGGCGCAGGCGACCGCTCAGGCGTGCACGGCCGTCGGCGACTGTCCCTGAGCCGCCGCGCGCGAGCGGGGCTCCGGCCCAGACAGGGAAACGGTGCGCCGAGGGTGGGAAACCCTTCTGGACGCAGCAGAAGGTGGTTTTTGGTGGTTTCGTACGGTGGGGAGCGGGAGCCGTAACATTCAAGAACCAGTTCTTGAGACAACCTACAGCGAGGCATCGATGGCCCTCGCGAACCGAACGAAGAAGCTGCGACGCGCGACGATCTGGGCGGCGACCGCCCTCGCCATGGTCGCGGTGGTGGGAGGCTGGGCCATGGCCTCGCTGACGATCACGCAGGGAGCGAACGAGACCGGCGGCGGCGAGTACCACGGCGCCGCCGCGCTCACGTACTGGAGCGAGAGCGCGTCGGGCCTCGCCACCCAGCCCGGCACGCTGCCGACCGCGGTCTCCACGACCGTGACCGCCCCGACCGTCCTCGCCGGCGCGGCGACCAACTACGCGGTCAATGCGGCCGTCGCGGGCGACGTCGCGCAGTACTGGAAGTTCACCGAGACCACCGCCGCCCCGGTCTCGACCGAGGTGGAGATCCAGTTCACCGTCTCGACCGGCGCCACGCCGACCGTCACCTCGGTGACCGTCTACATCGAGACCCAGACCGCCGCGCCCGGCGCGGCGATCGTCTTCACCCTATACTACGACTTGGGGAGCCCGGCGACCGGCACAATCACGCTCAACAGCGTGACCCAGATCGACCAGCAGTGCTCCGCCGTGGGAACCTGCCCGTAAGGCGACCGCCGGGCCGGTGAGGACCAACCCCTTCCTTCCCTCTTCTTCTGAGGCGCCCTGGGCGCAAATCGAGCCACCGGGGCAATCGTCTACGCCGAGGGACGGGCGGCCAGGAACAGTGCGTGTCCCGAGCCCGGCTCGGGCACGTGGCGTCGCCGGCGGACCTCAAAGCCCGCCTCTTCGAGCCACCGCTGGTACGTCGCGGCGTCCGTGTGGCTCCAGAACATCTCCGAGTTCGATCCGAGCCAGTTCGGCTCGGTCCCGGTCCACGCCTGCTCGCCGGTGATCACGAGGAACAGCCCGCCCGGGACGAGCCAGCGGTAGACCCGGGCCAGGAGCGGTCGCTGCTCCTCGAGCGGCACGTGAATCAGCGCGTAGAGGCAGATGACCGCGCCGAAGCTCTCCTCGGAGAACATCACCTCGGTCATGTCGGCCCGGACGAAGCGGGCCCCGGGGACCAGCTGCCGCGCCCGGTCGACCTGCACGTCCGAGATGTCCACGCCCGTGACCCGGAAGCGGTCCGAGAGCAGCTGGGCGTCGGGGATCCCGCAGCCGCACCCCAGGTCCAGCACCTCCGAGCCCTTCGGAACGGCCCGGAGCACGGGCGAGAGCCACTCCGAGTGGTCGTCGTAGGAGTGCCCGAACGCGTCCTCGGTCACGCCGGCGGGCCGGTAGGCCAGCGAGACGTGGTTCCATCCCTGCCGGACGATCGACTTGGCACGCCCCGGGTCGGGTGGTGGGGAGGAGGACATGATCGGCAGGGCGAGACCGGAGAGAGTACCATGCGGCGACCCGGTAATTGAACGTTACCGGGGCGGACGGTCCTACTCGGAGTCCTGCCAGCGGGACGGCAACAGCCGGTCCAGGTGGCGGGTCACGTTCGGGCGCTCCGCGCCCAGGACGTGGATCAGGATCGCGCCGGCGAGGAAGACCACGGCCAAGAAGTCGAAGAGGGCCCAGAAGGCGCCGGGGAATCCCGCGAGGACGCAGAGGCCCGCGAGGGCGGCGAAGAAGGTCCCGTAGACGGAGAGGGCCGCCGAGTGGGAGCGGGTACGGGTGATCTGCTCGTGGCGCTCGGAGAGGCTGGAGAAGCGGGAGAGCACCGCCCGGACCGCGGGGTCCTCATCGCCCGAGTGCACGGCGGCCAGGCTGGCGCGCTGAAGATCGTAGTTCTCGGTCGCCGCCTGGTTCGCGGTACGGAGCGCCAGGAAGCCGAACGACCAGATCGAGCCGGCGAGGAACAGGATGAAGCTCAGTCGGCCCGCGAAGTACAGCAACGCGTGGAAAGACGCCAGCAGCTCGATCAGGAACAGCGCCGCCACGACGATCATCACGACGACCAGGATGCGGGTGACCGTGGCGTCGTCCTGGGGCGGAGGCGGGGGCGGCGGGGGAGGAGGCGGCGGAGGCGGCGGAGCGGTTGCGTAGGCCATGCGAGTAAATCCCCGGCTCGGGGTCTTAATCGTTCCCGTCGGCCGGAGACCCCCCGCCTCGCCCTCGCGGAGCGCTTAGGGCCGCCCGGGCCGCCCTGCACTCCCGCTTCGGGCCGGTTCCGTAGGGTCACGATGGACTCAAATCCGAGGCGTCCCCATGGGCCGTCGGAGAAGGCGCCGATGCCCCCGGACGACGCGAGATCCTGGACGCTCGGGGACCTGGAGAGCGCGGCGGAGCGAGCCCTTTCCCCGGAGGTCTGGGCCTACGTGAGCTCCGGGGCCTCCGAGGAGGACGCGCTGCGCGGCAACCGCGACGCCTTCCGGCGCCGCACCCTACGACCTCGGCACCTGACGGACGTCACCTCGATCGACACCACCACCCGGATCCTCGACGAGCCGGTGGCGGCTCCGTTCTTCGTGAGCCCGGTCGCGCGACAGGGCCTGGTGCATCCCGACGGCGAGGTCGCCGTCGCCCGGGCCGCCGCCGCCCGCCGGATCCTCGGGGTCTATTCGACGCTCTCCACGCGCTCGCTCGAGGAGATCGCAGCGGCCTCGGGCGCCGGCCCCCGTTGGTTCCAGCTCTACCTTCAGCCCGAGTTCTCCGCATCCCGCGAACTGGTCGAGCGCGCCGAGCGGGCCGGGTACTCGGCGCTGGTGCTGACCGTGGACCTCCCGATCCTGGCCCCGCGCGACCGGTGGCTCGCCCGGGGCCGGATGATCGATTCGGACGCGCCGGTCGGGAACGGTCCCCGGGTCGTCGCGCCCGCTAGGCAGCCGGAGGGAGGGCTGGGCCGTTACCACCTGCGCGCCGAGACGGCCGCCACCTGGACGGTGCTCGACGACCTCCAGTCGATCACGCGGCTCCCGGTGGTCGTGAAGGGGACCCTGACGGGCGACGACGCTCGGCGGGCGTTGACCCACGGGGCCCGGGCCGTGATCGTCTCGAACCACGGGGGCCGCCAGCTCAACTCCGCCGAGGCGGCGTTGGACGCCCTGCCCGAAGTGATCCGATCGGTCGGATCCGATCTCGAGGTCTACTTCGACAGCGGGATCCGGCGGGCCGCGGACCTCCTCACCGCGCTCGCGATGGGGGCCCGCGCCGTGGGTCTCGGACGTCCGGTGCTCTGGGCCCTCGGTCTCGACGGAGAGGCCGGCGTGCTCCGTCTCTTCGACCTGTTCGGCGCCGAGCTCGCCACGGAGATGGCCCTGCTCGGACGGCGTCGCATCTCCGAGATCGACCGGAGCCTGCTCGGCTCGCCGCGCTGGTAGCCGTCCGGGCGAATCACCCGAGCGGCGACCTGACCTTCGACCGGGGCCTGCGGTCGCGGGCCCGCGCCGACCGAGTTACTGGGCGCCGCCCGGCGGGCCCGGCGAGTATGGGGTGACCGGACTGGGCGGCGGGCCCCGGCGCCGCGCGAAGACCACCGTGGTGATCGCCAGGATCACGGCGACCGCGGCCAGCGCCCCGATGATCCCCCACGCCTCGCTGCTGATCGCCGGAGAGCTCGAGGGGCTCGGCGACGTGGTGGTCGTGGAGGGTCCCATGGCAATCGCGAGCGAGGTGCCCTGCTCGGCCTTCACGGTCACGTTCGTGTAGTACGGGAGATAGTCCGAGGCGGAGGCGTACACCGGGTAGGTGCCCGGCACCAGGGAGACGTTGAACGTCCCGGTCGCGCCGAGCGGGATGTCGGTCCCGTTGACCACGAGCAGGGCGTCGGCCGGCGAAACGGACCCCGCGACCCAGCCGAGCGCAACGAAGTAGACCTCCACCGTGACCAGGGTGCCGTTGAGCGTGAAGTAGCCGTAGCCGGAGACCGTGTAACCGGTCGGGACGAGGACCGAGTACGGATACGTGCCGTTGGGACCCCAGACCGCCACCAAGTGGCTCGTCGTCGTGTAGTTCACGTCGTTCGCGTAGATCCCCCACGCGACGCCCGAGGCCAGCCCCTGCTCGACGAACTCGGCCTCGGAGATCGCGAACGGGATCAGCGGCACGTAGTCGCCGCCCACGGTGACGAGGCCGCTGTCGTTGAACGGCAGCACCCCGTACGGGTTGCCCTGCAGCCCGTAGATCGACCAGAAATTGCCGCCCTGGTAGGTGGTGCCGATGATGCTCCCGGTCAGATTGACCCCCAGCGCGATCGAGTAGTCGGACGCCGGCTGGTCCGTCACATTCCAGGTGTCGGTGTAGACGGCGGCGCTGCAGTTGATCTGGCAGGAGAGCGGATTGTAGGTCGGCGTGATCGCGGGGAACGGCACGTCGAAGTAGTTGTTGTAGATGAGGTCCCCCGAATCGGTCTCGTTGATCCCTTCGGCGTAGTCGGGGCCGAAGTCGAGCACTTCGTCGGGGATCGACCCGCCCGCCGCGACGGCGAGGAACCGGTTGCCCCAGACAGTGTTGTTCGAGCCGCCGAACAGCGTCAGGCTCACGCCTTCGTCGAGGAAGGTGTTCGACGCCACGACGTTGTCGGACGAGTTCCAAAAGAGCACGGAGCCTTCCGGGAAGCCCGTCAGTTCGAAGGAGAGCCAGCCGCTGAGGCTGCCGCCGTCCAAGAGGACATGGGAGACGTTCCAGAACTGGACCTGGAGGTCGTTGGTCGCCGGGAGCCCGGTCGAGTAGATCGTCTCGAGCTGCCAGGCCGGGTACGTGATCGCGAACGACGGCGGCGTCACGTCCACGTAGTCGGTCGTCCCGAAGAGGAGGAGACCCGGGAAGACCGGGAACTGGAAGTCGTTCCACGCGTCGAACTCGGCGTTGATCTCGCCATACTCGTTGTTCTCGATCACGTAGGGGTCGACCGCGGTGCCGGCCCCCGAGGACGAGATCGCCGCCAGTTCGGCGTTCCCATCGGCGATGAGCGGAGTGTAGACGCCGGCGGTGTCCGAGGGGGTGAGCCCGATGTCGACGGTGAGGGTCGTATTCGCGCCGCCGGGAGCCGGGGCGCCGAGGGGCACGTAGTCGCTCAGCTCGGCCTCCAACCAGAGTGCTTCGGCACCGGGGAGGACGATATCTTGAGTGGTGGCGCCGAACGTCGGGATCCACTGCGCGGTGCTGGGGTTGAACGCCGCACCGGGATCGGCGAAGAGGAACGCGTTGGTGGGCGTGAGCGTCAACTCGTACGTACGCTCCCCCGACGCGCTGGAGACGTTCCAAAGGCCCCCAAGGAACGAAGGGCCGAGCGCGAGATGGGCGACCGAGCTCCCGGTCTCGAAGTACACCGCGATCCCGT
Organism: Thermoplasmata archaeon; assembly: GCA_030064695.1. The sequence goes on along the minus strand of JASHYV010000054.1, from coordinate 428 downwards.
CGCTCGTCTCTCCGGTCTCGGACCCGACGTCGACCGCGGATCGGATCGGCTGGTAGGTGCGCGTCGTCGAGTTCCAGAGGTCGAGCACCTCGGTCGCGTTCATCGCGTAGAAGGACGTGGTGTCCCCGTCGTCGTTCCCGACGACCACGAGCTCCACGTCGCTCGGCAGTCCGACCGGGTTGTACTCATACCCGTCGATCTGCATTGCGCCGCTCGGCGCGGCCGAGGTCGGAGTCCCGGCCGTGGAGTTGAAGATCACGTAGTCATACGACCCCGAGACCGTCCTCGTGGCGTTCGAGACGGTGTAGTTGAAGAACACCGCGGGGCGGTCGTCGAGCACCGTGACGTTGTTGTAGAACGTGACGGTGAACGGGTAGTGGATCGTGAACGTCGGCCCGATCGCGTAGTAGTAGATCGGCGAATACAGG
>JASHYV010000053.1 GCA_030064695.1 Thermoplasmata archaeon | reverse complement strand
AAGTGCGGGTTCGTCTTCGCGACGCCGCGCAGCCACTGCATGGTCTGCGGCTCCCCGACGGAGTGGATCGACCTGCCGCTGAAGGGGCGGGTCCACTCCTGGACCACCTGCCACTTCGGGAGCGAGGCGTTCCTGAAGGAGACGCCGTACAACCTGGCGCTCGTCGAGTTCCCCGGCGTCGGGAGCGTGCTGCTCGCCCGGCTCAAGGAGTGCGTCGAGTCGGACCTCTACGTCGGGATGCCGGTCGAGGCCCGGTTCGATCCGAACCCGAAGTACTCGATCACCGACGTCTGGTTCGTGCCCTCGAAGTAGCGCCGGGGGCCCTAGGGGCCGGGGGAGAGCCCGACCAGGTCGACGATGTCGCCGTGGTTCCGCCCGAGCTCCGACCGCGGGACCCGGGCCGGATCGAGGAATCGGAGCTCCTTCCACATCCTCGCCCTCGGAGGCTCGGGGCTCGGCCAGGTCCCCTCGTAGAGGAAGTGGATGTCCCAGTGCGGGTCGGCCCCGGGCTCCGTCCGCCGCTGCGTCGTGTCCGAGTAGACCGTCGGGCCCTCAACCGGCGGGAGCGGGCTCTCGAGCATCTCGCGCGCGATCCGTTCGGCCGAGGCGCGTGGCTCCTCGAAGAACAGCCACTGGCAGGCCGGCAGCAGCCAGAGGTCGCCCCAGCGCTGGATCCGGCTGGGGTCGAGTCCGCCGACCGAGTCCCACGGCGCCGCGGGATCGAGCCGTCCGAGCAGCACCTCGCGCGGCCGCTGAGGAGGATGGAGGATGAGGAACGTGGAAAGGCACATCCCGTCCTCGGGGACCGGGAACCGGCCCGAACCGACGGGGGGCGCGCCGGGAGCGAGCCGGGTGAACCGACGCGGCGGCGGGTCGGTCATCCGACGAAGAGCGGGAATGCCGCGGGCCGGGCTTGAACCGGCGGCTTCAAGATCTTCAGTCTTGCACTCTCCCAAACTGAGTTACCGCGGCGCGAGGGGCCCGACCTCTCCCGTCCTATAAAGCGCCGCGTCGGTCCGGCGGGACCGTTCCGGGACGCCGGGCGGGGACGGGTCCGGAGGCGTCCCACCGAACGCGCGCGCCCACGTTCTCAGACGAGAAATGGGGCCGAGCGCCCCGTCCCTTTATCTACCGCCCGCCGCCTCTTCACGGTCCAGTGACCCGCACGCTCGTCGTCGCCGAGAAGTTCAACACGGCGCTCCGGATCGCGGTCGTCCTCTCGGACGGACGCATGAAGCGCTCGCGTATCGAGGGGACCAACGTCTTCGAGTTCGAGCGGCCCGAGGGCCCGTACGCGGTGCTCGGGCTGCGCGGGCACATCGTGGAGCTCGACTATCCGCAGGAGCTCAACGAGTGGAGCCTCGCCGGGCTGCCCACGCTCCTCGACACCGTGCCCGAGAAGCGGGTCACGGAGCGGGGCATCGTCGCGGCGCTCCAGGCGATCGTGCGGAACTTCGACCGGGTCGTGATCGCGACCGACTTCGACCGCGAGGGGGAGCTGATCGGCCTGGAAGCGCTGGAGCTCCTCCGGGCCGTCCACCCGAACATCGAGGTGAAGCGGGCCCGCTACAGCGCGCTCACGCGCGACGAGATCGAGCAGAGCTTCACGCACCTCCAGGAGCTCGACCACGCGCTCGCCGAGGCCGCCGAGGCGCGGCAGGAGATCGACCTCGTCTGGGGCGCTCTGCTCACGCGGTACCTGTCCCTGACCGCCGAGCAGCGCGGCAAGAGCTTCCTCTCGGTGGGCCGGGTCCAGACCCCGACGCTGGCGTTGCTCGTCGAGCGGGACCAGGCGATCAAGGAGTTCAAGCCCACGCCGTTCTGGGAGCTCCAGGCGACCGGCGACAAGGCCGGGGAGACGTTCCTGCTCCGTCACGCCCACGGGATCTGGGACGTCAAGCCCGAAGCGGAGCGGGTGCTCCACCGGGTCCAGTCGGCGAAGGACGGGGTCGTCCGGGAATTCCTCGAGGAGGAGACGAAGCGGAGGCCGCCCGTCCCGTTCTCCACGACGCTCTTCGTCAGCGAGGCGACCCGCCTGGGCCTCGGCGCCGCGTACGCGATGCGGATCGCGGAGGACCTCTACACCGCCGGGCTCATCAGCTACCCGCGCACGGACAATACCGTCTACCCGAGGGGGCTCGGACTCCGCTCGCTCGTCGAGAAGTTCCAGGACGGGCCGTTCGGCGACGCGGCGCGGTACGTGCTCGAGCAGCCGTCCTTCCGGCCGAGCCGGGGACGCACCGAGACGACCGACCACCCTCCGATCTATCCGACGTCCGCCGTCGATCCGAAGAAGCTCAAGCCCGACGCGGCGAAGGTCTACGAGCTCGTGGTGCGCCGGTTCCTGGCCACCGTCGCCCCCGACGCGATCGGCCGCAGCCGCACGACCGCGGTCGAGATCGCCGGGGAGCGCTTCGAGGGCAAGGGGCAGACGATCCTGGAGCCGGGGTGGTACCGGGTCTACCCGTACTCCCATCCGGACGAGATCCCCATGCCGAAGCTCGAGGTCGGCGAGACCGTCGGGGTCTCGAAGATCGAGCTCGTCGAGGACCAGACGAAGCCGCCGCGCCGCTTCACCCAGGGCTCGCTCATCCAGGAGATGGAGCGGCTCGGGCTCGGCACGAAGAGCACGCGCCACGACGTGCTCCAGAAGCTCTTCGACCGGCACTACGTGAGCCAGCGCCAGCTGGAGCCGACGTCGACCGGGGTCGCCGTCACCGAGGCGCTCCGGGCCCACGCGCCGGTGATCACCCGGCCCGAGATGACCCACCGGCTCGAGGAGGACATGGAGCTCGTCGCCGAGTCGAAGAAACCGAAGGCGGACGTCCTCCAGGAGTCGCGGGACATGCTGCGCGAGGCCTACCAGCTGCTCGCCGCCAACGAGCGCGGGGTCCGCGAGACGCTCACCGGGGCACTCGACCGGCAGCGGTTCGTGGGGCCGTGCGTGAAGTGCGGCGGAGCGCTCCAGCTCGGGCGCAGCCCGCGCGGGGCGCGCTGGGTCCAGTGCGTCAACAATCCCGGCTCCTGCACCGCGTCCTACTCGCTCCCGTCGGCCGGCTTCATCGAGCCGGCGCCCGAGTTCCTCTGCGGCGTCTGCAAGGTGCCGCGGGTCAAGATCGTCTTCCGCGGCCAGCGGCCCGACCTCTACTGCATCAACCCGGAGTGCTCGGAGCACAAGCGCGCGTTCGAGATCGGAGTCTGTCCGAACTGCGGCAGTCCGCTCCAGATCCGCTACTCGTTCGCGGGCAAGCGGTTCGTCGGCTGTTCCGGCTATCCGGGCTGTCGGGTCACCTATCCGCTGCCCCAGCGCGGAAAGCTCGACAAGGACCATCCGCCCTGCCCGGTCTGCCGCGCGCCGGTGGTGACGGCGATCGAGGCGGGTCGCCCTCCCTGGACGCTCTGCATCAACCCGGAGTGCCCGTCGCGCCAGAAGCCGGCCGCCGAGGGGACCGCCAAGGCGGCCCCGAAGCGGAAGGCGCGGGCCCCCCGCGCCAAGAAGACGACCGCCACCGCGGCGGAGGCCCCCGCGGCGGCCCCGTCCCCCTCGAAGCCGAGGGTGCGTCGTCGGGCCCCGAAGCCGAGCGCGTCGGACGACGCGCCCCCATCGACCGGGACCGCGCCCAGCGCTCCGTGAACAGGGGCGGGAACTCGAATCCAACGGCAGAGCGTCGCGCGCGTAATACAACGACGCCCCGCACTGCCCGGGGTCGTCCGGG
>JASHYV010000052.1 GCA_030064695.1 Thermoplasmata archaeon | reverse complement strand
GTCATCGAGGTCGGCGCCGGAGGTTCGTAGAGGTTCGGCGGATAGAGGTCGGCGGCGGGAATGCCCGACGCCTCGTCGCTGGCCATGACCTGCGAGACCGTGGCGGCCTTGGCCTCATCGAGCGGGAGCGCCGCGTCCCAAATGCCCGAGGGTGAGAGGTCCTGAGCGATCTGCGCGGCGGAGAAGTACACTTCCTGGGAGGAGGACGTAGGTGAGGAACTCGAGCCGGTCAAGGTCGAGCCGGAGTTCGTCGCAGCGGACGGAACCTCTACCGTTTGGCCGGGGGCCACCAACCGCCCAGTGGCCAGGGAGCCGGCCACGGGGGTCGCGAAGATCAGCAGGGATCCGCTGACCATTCCGATCGCGATCGCCATCGCAAGAACTCGCGCCGTCGAAAGTCGCCGCATGGCGACCGCAAACGCCTCGGATACATAAGTCGCGGGCCAACCGGATGCGCTCCGGTACTGCGGGCGCTGCGTACCGCGCCCAGCACGCGCGAAGGGACGATGGCGCGGAGCCTCGTCCAAGGCGGGGTTCGTGTCTATCCGCGGCCCAGGCGAGCGCCGCAGTTCTGGCACGAATGCCGCGTCGACGGGTTTGCCGCGCCGCACTTCGGACACTTCTTCATGCCCTCGACCGCGCCCTTGGGGCCGACCGGCGGGACCCAACGCGAAATCCCGGTCATGTCCGCATCGCTCGCCTCGCGAGCGCGACGGTGCATGAGCAGTCCCACCATCAGCCCCACCACGGCCGCGACGATCAGGATCGCGATCAGGATCGGCCAGAATGGAGCGGCCGGTGCCGCGGCCACCGCCACGGCGGGCAACGCATGGGTGACGCTCTCCCCGAGGGAGTCGCGCACGGTGACCGTGGGATCGAACGTGCCGCTGTGGGCGTACGTGTGATTGACCGAGGCGCCGTAGCCGACGGTACCGTCCCCGAAGTTCCAGGTGTAGTTGTACGGACCCCCGGCCCCACCGGAAGCGACCACCGACAGCTCGACGGAAGATCCGGCCGTGGCCTGGGTCGGCGCCTGGAGCGCCACCACCGCCAGCGGCTCGATGTCGACCGACGTCGACTCGGTCGCGTTGACACCGTACGAGTCCGTGACGACGACCGTGACGGTGAAGTCGCCCGCCCTCGAGAACGCGTGGGCCACCGACGCCCCGGTGCCGGTGGTCCCGTCGCCGAAGTTCCAGTGATAGGCGTCGTACGTCCCGGAGCCGTTCACCGCGGACGCGGTGAACTCGATGGAGTACCCGGGCTCGGCGGCGGTCGCGTTCGACCGGACCGAGACGGTCATGTCCGGATCGATCGAGAGGGTCACCGAGGACGCCGAGCTGTAGCCGTTCCCGTCGGTCATCACGCACGTCGCCACGTACGTGCCCGCGGGGTACGCCAGCCCCGCGGCGAAATACCCGTCCAGGATCGGCGTGCCGGTCGAGGAGACGCCGGTCCCGGAGTAGAGCGCGGCGGAGATCGTCGGCTCGCCTCCGGTCACCGTGCAGTTGAGCACCACGCTCTGGCCGGCGTCGGTGGCGGCCGGGCTCGCCGAGAGCGACGCGAGCACGTCCGCGTACACCGTGATCGAGGTGGCCGACTCGGCCTGAGTACCCAGATGGTCCGTGATCCGGCAGGTCTCGGCGTAGCTCCCGGAGCCGTTGTACGTGCGCGAGATCGTGTCGGGCCCGGCGACGAACGAGGAGCTGTTGAGCGACCAGGCATAGGTGAACGGAGACTCCCCGCCAGAGGGAGTGCAGGTCAGGAGCACCGGCTGGCCCACGTCGGCGGAGGTGCGCGACGCCGTCACCGTGGCCCCCAGCGTGAGCACCGTGCCCACCGTGATGGTGTTCGAGTCGGTCACGCTCGTCGACGGCGTGCCCGACGTGCAGTTGATGCAGTCGGTGGTGCCGAGGTAGAACGAGTAGCTCGTGCCGGCGGAGAGGCCGGTCAAGGTGTCGGAGAGGGTCTCCGCGTCGGAGACGGTCGCCGCCACTCCGTAGGCGCCGCCGCTGACGGACTCCCAGATGGAGTACGACTCGAAGCCCACCAGGCCGCCGTAGGTGGCGTTGTTCGTCCAATTCAGCGTGACGGAGGTCGACGGGGTGGTCGAGTTCCAGAGGTAGGCCGTCGTGGGCTGCGTCACCGCGAGCACGTTCGAGTCCGAGTCTCCACCGAGGGTGGCGACCATGATCACCTGCCACCAGTAGGTGGCCCCCGGCGAGAGGTCCCCGAGCGCGTAGGTCGTCGTGTCCTGGTCGGTCACGACGCCCACCGTCGCGAAGGGTCCGGTCGAGCTGTTCGAGGAGTCCTGGACCTCGTACTCGGAGAAGAAGAGGTCGTCGGTCTCCGTCCAGGAGAGGCTCACGGCGGCCGGCGTCGCTCCGGGCGAGGTCAGCGTGAGGGTGGCCGCGGGGATCGGAGCGGAGGGCGAAGTCGAAGCGCCGGCAACCGACGAAGCGGATCCGGCGTCCATCGTTCCACGAGCCGAGGTCGATCCGAGGAGAAGGGCGCCGCCGACAAGCAGCGCGAGCACCAGGACGACCGCGAGGGAGGTCGCAGCGATCGTTTGGGCGGGAGCTCGCGCGCTACCGAGGCCGTAACTCCACATGTGCGCGCGTGTAGACTTCTGGGCTCGCGCCCTTATAGGTTGCGGCCTCGCCGGGCCGAGGCGGCGCACCGAGAGCCGTTTCCCCTAGTCCTCGCCGCACGCGACGCTGTTAACGCCCGAAACCTCGATCTGCGCGCCGGTGTCTGCGTAGTACAGTCCGTACATCTCGGTACCCGTCCCCGAGGTCGCCGTGTACGCGCAGGTGGAGTATGCGATCTCCCAGACCGGGCGCCCATCGGTCTCGGAGTAGCCGCCGATCAACACGGCCAGCCGAGTCAGGACCGAGTTGCCCGAGAGGAAGCTTTGGCCCCCGGCCGCATTGAACTCGGCGGCGACGGTCGTCGAATTGACCTCGCTGCCGGTGATCGTACCGAACTCGGAGAACTCGGAGAGGCAGCCTCCGGTCGCGATGCCCATGGCGGCCGCGAGCGAGCCGGTCACCAGCACGAGCAGGCTGGTGTTGGACACGTCGTCGTTAGCGATGAACACCCAGGCCGCGAGCTCACCGGCCGGAGCACCGGAGGAGGTGCCGGGGAAGGTGAACGTCGTCGGCGCGCCCGGCGTCGGAGTGAAGGTGCAGCCCGAGCCCACGATGCTGGCCACGTTCGACTCAGTGGTCGAGCTCGGGACGCCCACTCCGACGGCCGCTACGAAGCTCCAGGGACCCTCGGGGGCACTCGCCGCCGCCGTGGAGGCCGACGGATAGGCCTGGGTATAGCTCAGGGCGGTTCCCACCGCAGGGCTGGAGGCCGGGGAGAAGACCCCTGAGAGCGCCAAGGCGGCCAGGACGACCACGATGACCGCCGCGATCGCCCCTACCGCGATCCAGAGAGTTCGGCGGGACGTTCGCCGCGGGGGCGCGGTCGGGATCGGGGCTTGGGGCGGGCCGGTCGTCGAACTGGAAGCCCCCGACGGAAGCGGAGTGGGAGGTGCCGGTGTGCCGGGGGCCGGCTCCACGGTGGCCGGCATGGGATTCCATCGACTTAGTCCCTTCGGGCCGACCGGCCCCGCCGGGCGGTTAGGCCGCGGAACGGACGATCCACGCAGCGACCCGACTCGACACCAGAGAGAGCGGGAGCGCGCCCTCCCCGAGCAGCTCGTCGTGGAACGAGCGCACGTCGAACCGATCGCCGAGCTGGCGCTCCGCGTCCGAGCGGAGGTCCCGGAACCGGAGCTGGCCGATCTTGTAGGCGAGCGCCTGCCCCGGCCAGACGATGTAGCGGTCGACCTCGACCCCCACGTTGATGTCGGAGAGCCCCGCGTGCTGACGGAAGAATT
>JASHYV010000051.1 GCA_030064695.1 Thermoplasmata archaeon | reverse complement strand
TCCGCGCGTGGGGCGCGCCCGTGGTCTCCCAGATCCGGCCGCCCGGCACCTTCGAGGGAGGCGACTTCATCCCGATGGGCGACTTCCTGCTCCTCGGGACCGGCGACCGGACCAACGGCAGCGGAGTGCGTCAGGTGCTCGCGAGCCCGATCGGATTCGATGAGGTCGCGGTCGTGCACCAGCCGAGACACCCGGCCCTGCCCGGGAACGACCCCGACCCGATGATCGACATGCACCTCGACACCTATCTCAACATCCCGGGAGAGGGGCTGGCGGTCGGTTGTGACGCCCTCCTGGACCGAGCCCGAACGGAGGTGTACCGCCGCTCCTCGCGGGGCGACCTGGTGCGCGCCGACCGCTCCGTCTCGCTGCGCGAGTACCTCCGGCTCCGGAAGGTCGAGGTCATCCCGATCTCAACGCTGGAGCAGATGAGCTATGCCTCCAACTTCCTCTGTGTGCGCGATCGGCGGATCCTGGCCGTGGAGGTCGAGGCCGAGGTCGACCGGGTGCTGGGGGGCCTTGCCTCCGCCGCGCAGCGGAATCCGACCCGGTACGGGGCGCTCCTCGCCCTCGCCCGGAAGGAGCGCGAGGAGCTCCGCGCCGGCCGGGGCTTCTTCCCGCACACCTCGGCGGTCCGGGACCACGGGATCGAGGTCGTGCCGCTCGGCCTCCAGGAGATCACCGGGGGGTACGGCGGCGCTCACTGCATGACCTGTCCGGTCCGCCGAACGGCTCGATGAGGACGAGCGCGTCCAGGACGTCGCCATGAGCCGCCTACTCGTCGCGCTGGGGGGCAACGCGATCGCCCCCGCGCACGGAAGCGGGACCTGGACCGAGGCCCGCGCGGCGATGCGCCGGACGGCGCAGAGCCTGGTCCGGGTCGTCGCCGCCGGGCACGAGCTCGTGGTGACCCACGGGAACGGGCCCCAGGTCGGCAATCTGCTGCGCGAGGCGGAGCTGGGCGTGTCCGAGGTACCGATGCCTCCGATGTACGTGGCCGGCGCCGAGTCGGAAGGCCAAATCGGGTTCCTGGTCGCCCAGGAGCTCTCGGCCGCGCTGACCCGGGCCCGCCTTCCGCGAACGATCGTCCCCGTGGTCTCGCGAACCGAGGTCGACGGGCGCGATCCCGCCTTCCGGCGGCCGAGCAAGCCGGTGGGCCGGTTCTACACACGGGCCGAAGGGCAGCGGCTCCGCCGACAGTACGGGTGGACCCTGCGGCCCGATCCCCGACGCGGCGGATGGCGTCGGGTCGTGCCTTCCCCGATACCGCGGCGCTGGCTGGAGGGGGCGGCGATCCGAAAGGCGCTGGACGCCGGTCTCGGGGCCACTTGCGTCTTCGTCGTCACTGGCGGGGGCGGCGTACCGGTGGTCCGCGGATCGAGCGGAGGCTGGCGGGGCGTCGACGCGGTGATCGACAAGGACCGAGCGGCGGCCCTTGTGGCACGGCAGCTCGGATGCGAGACGCTCGTCATCGTCACCGACGTGCCCGGCGCAGCCGTCGGCTTCGGCACACCGAAACAGCGCTGGCTCGGGGCGGTGTCGCCTGCCGAGCTTCAGCGGTACCTGGACCACGGGGAGTTCGGCGACGGCAGCATGGGGCCGAAGGTCGAAGCGGTCCTGGCGTTCCATCGGTCGGGAGGCCGTCGGGGCGTCATCACCGACATCGCGTCGTTGCCTCGAGCCCTGGACGGGAAAGCGGGGACTCGCCTCTCCGCTCGACGCCCCCGTTCGCCTCGATCGAGTCGAAGTCGCCGATAGATCCTTCGGCCCGCCCCCAGCGGGGGAGCGCGGCCGGACATCGTAGAACGCTCGAAATTGGCTCCCGAGGGGGCCTCGCGCGGTGGGCAATAAGTCAATATACTTGACTGTCAATAGTCTTGACCGATGACGAACCGTGCGCCGACCCCGAGCGCCCTCGACCGAGTACCGCTGCCCGCCCTCTTGCTCGCCACCCGCGGCACCTACACGAACGCGATCCGGGCGGCGCAGGCGCGGGTCGGGCTCCGCGACGTGCCGCCCTCCGGGGAGTTCATCCTCAGCGCGATGGAGTGGAGCGGGTCCAGCATCGAGTCGGTCGTCCGGTTCCTGGGCGTCACCAAGCAGGCCGTCAGCCAGGCCGTGGACACCCTCGTGGTCCGGGGCTACCTCGAGCGGGGCCGGGACCCGGGCGATCGCCGCCGAGTGCAATTGACCCTGACCGCCCGGGGCCACGCCGCCGGTCGGGCCGCCCGGTCCGCGATCGAACAGGTGGACCGAGAACTGCTCGCGCGGGTGGGCGCCCGCAACGTGGCCGGCGCCCGGGCCACGCTCCGGGCGCTGCTCGACATCAAGCGGAAGACCCCGGGGCCCGGCTCGCAGGGGGTCCCGTGACCGCGACCCCGCTCGCCCGCCTGGCGGATCGGGACGAGGACTACGCGCGGCTCGGACTCCAGCGGGGTCACGTTGCGCCGTGGGAGGACGGGATGCGCACCACCGGCGGCCCGGGCAGTTACGAGTGGTGGTACTTCGACTCGCATCTCGAGGACGGGTCGTCGCTGGTGATCACGTTCTACACCAAGTGGATGCTGAACCCGAAGGCCCCGGAGGCGCCGATGATCCAGGTCAACCTGGACCGGCCCGGTCAGCCCACGAAGGAGATCTTCGTCCACGCCACTCCGGAGCAGTTCAGCGCCCGCAAGGACCGCTGCGACGTCCGGATCCAGGAGTCGTACTTCCGGGGCGACCTGCACACCTACCAGATCCGGGTCGTCCACCCGGACCTCTCGGTGGACGTGGAACTGGTCGGCCAGGTACCTTCCTGGCGACCGGAGACGGGCCACTCGTACTTCGGCGCCCGCGACGAGCACCTGTTCGCGTGGCTCCCGTCAGTGCCCCAGGGACGGGTGACGGCGACCATCACCGAGCCGAACGCGACGCCTCGGACCCGGACCGGCATCGGGTACCACGACCACAACTGGGGGGACGTGGCGATGTCGAAGCTCCTCAACCACTGGTACTGGGGACGGGCGCAGGCCGGCCCGTACTCGGTGATCGCGGCGTACCTGTACGCCGAGACGGAGTACGGCCGCACTGAGCTGCCCCAGTTCCTGCTCGCGAAGGACGGCGCGATCGTGGCGGACGAGGCCCACCAGGTGCGGCTGGTGCTCGAGGACGTCTTCACCGATGGACACAGCAAGAAGCCGGTCGCGAACCGGGTGATCTACGAGTACGGCGCGGGGCAGCCCACGCGATACCGTGTGATCTTCCAGCGCAGCCAGACGCTGCTCGACCAGCGGTTCGCGGACACGGTGACCGGCGTGAAGCATGTCCTCGCGCGACTCGCCCGCATCGACGGCGCGTATCTCCGTTTCAGTGGCACCGTGACCGTCGAGAAGTACGAGAACGGAGAGCGGACCGAGCAGGCGAGCGACCCGGGGATTTGGGAGTTGATGTATCTGGGCCATGTCGAGTGAACCACAGGGACCACGGACGACGAGCGACCGACGCCGAACGACCCTCGCGACCGGCCGGGAGGGCGCATGACGCCCGCGGCGCGCCGCCCCGCGGCGTCCCCCTCGGGCGACGACCTCCCGGCGCAGCTCGCCCGGCTCCTGGCGGGCACGGGCGTGCACCCGTCCGACACCGGCGGAACGATCACGTTCACCGGGTCCGACCCGCTGTTTCCCAGCGCGATCCGCCTCGGTTCCGTCTTCGCCCTCGCGGCGATGGCGGCGGCCGTCGGGGCCGCCGCGATCGGGAAGCTGCGCAGCGGCAAGGGCCAGGACCTCTCGATTGACCTGCGGCGCGCTTCCCACGGCATCGACCCCGAGCTCACGTTCGGCCCGAAGCTCAACGGCTGGCCGTATCCGAACCCGATCGGGAACAACCACCCGTTCTCGGTCTTCCCCTTTGAGACGAAGGACGGCCGGTGGGTCTACCCGTCGGCCGTGTACCCGGCGCAGCAGTTCGCCTGGACGGAGTTCTTCAACTGCGGGCGGAGCCACCACCAGGTCGCGGCCGCGATCCGCCAGTGGGACGCGCTCGATCTCGAGAACGCCGCCAACGAGGCCGGCCACACGCTCTGCATGGCGCGGACCGCCGACGAGTGGGCGAAGCACCCGCAGGGCCAGTACCTGGCGAAGGAGCCAGTCATCGCCGTCCGGAAGATCGCGGACGGCGACCCCGTGCCGTTCGGCCCGGCGAAGCGCCCGCTGTCGGGCGTTCGGGTCCTGTCGGCCACGCACGCGGTCGCGGGGCCCGTCGTCGGCCGCACCCTCGCGGAGCAGGGCGCGGAGGTCCTGCAGTTCAACCCGGTCGACGAGTTCGAGCACCCGTGGGTGTACGACGATGCGAACGTGGGCTTCCGGTCCACCTACCTCGATCTCCGCCGACCGGACAACCAGCTCCGGGCCCGGGCGCTCGCGAAGGAGGCCGACGTCTTTGTCGACAACTTCCGGGGCCGGAAGCTCTCGAACTTCGGCCTCGGTCCCGAGCAGCTCGCCGAGGGGCACCGGGGCATCGTCGTGGTGAGCGTCCGGTGCTACGGGTGGGGCGGCCCCTGGTCGGAGCGCGGCGGCTTCGACATGCTGGGCTCCGCCGCCTCCGGCGTCGCGATGGCGGAGGGCGAGGACGGACGGCCCTCGATGCCGCCCACGGCCCTGATCAACGACTACGTGACCGGCTACATGGGGGCGGCCGGCGCCGCCGCCGCGCTCTATCGTCGAGCGAAGGAGGGCGGCAGCTACCACGTGACGGTCAGCCTGACGCGGAACGCAATGTGGTACCTCTCGCTCGGACTGATCCCGCCCGAGGACCGCACGTTCGCCCAGAATCCGTTCCGTCACTACGAGGAGCTGGTCTCGAAACCGGCGGAGTTGATCCCGATCGTCCTGAAGCTCCGGGAACGGCTCCTGCCTCCGGAGGTCATCGAGCGGGACACGCCGCTCGGCCGATTGAAGCGGCTCGCGCCCGCGGTCCACTTCTCGAAGACGCCCGGCGGATGGGAGGACCCGGTCCTCACCCCGATGGGAGCGGCCGAGCCGACCTGGCTCGGCCGCGGGGGCCGCTGAACCGCGCCCGACGCCCGCCCCGAGCCGTTACGGGCCCGGGGACCCCACCGTCTCGGCGAGGAACCAGGTGCGCCGTTCGGTCTCGTCGATCCAGGTCTCGAGGAGACTCGCGCTCGCCACGTCGCCATGACGCTCGCAGACCGCGTGGGCGGCCCGCAGATACCGGGTGAGCGCGGCGTTGTCATCGCGCAGCTCCGTGAGGATCGCGACGGCGTCGACGAACTCCCGATCATCGTCCCGGATCCGCTGGAGCGATCGGATCTCCCCGATCGAGTGGAGCGTGAGGGCCCCGAGCTTCCGCGCCCGCTCCGCGATCGGATCGGTCATCGCGAAGATCTGGTCCCCGTGCTCGTCGAGCAGGAGGTGGTAGTCGCGGTAGTGGGGACCGGACATGTGCCAGTGGAAGTTCTTCGTCTTGACGTAGAGCGCGAAGCAGTCCGCGAGGAGTCGCTTCAGCTCCGCTGCGATCTCCTGGATGCCCTCCGGATTCAGGTCCGAAGGTACGCTCAGCGCCGGGTCGACGTGGGCATGGGTGGTCGTTCCGCTCTTCGGCATGGTGGGCCTCGCTGCGATCGGCAAAGTTCGGGCTCGATATAGGCCTGCCTCGGGGCCGTCCGGCGCGCGAGAGGTTGAAATCGTCCGTCCTCCTCCCGGACCCCCGGTCCCGTGCGGCTTGCCGGAACGCCCGTGCGACTGGCCGAGTACCCGGCGACGACCGAGACGAACCCGCAATTCGCTCGCGTGAGCCTCGGTCCGCTGGACCGGTTCTACCTTCCCGCGGCGATGACCGGCTTCGCCGACGAGCCCCCGGCGGCCGTCCGTTCCTGGATCGAGGACGACAACCGCGGCGCAGTCTCCGCGGACCCGATCGCGACGCTCGACGGCACGCCGTTCCACCTCTCCGTGAAGGGCATCGGTTCGACGATCGAGCCGTTCGCTCCGACCCCGTTCTCGCGAGCGTCCCTGGCCGGGCTCACCCGGGACCCGGACCTCCTGCGACGCCTGGCACACCCGACGGTGCCCGACGTTCCCGCCGACCCGGAGCGCTACCTCACGGGCGAGGTCTGGCTCCGCGGTTCCCCGTACGGCGGCCAGGGGCTGGAGCACGCTCAGATCGCCATGGCGGTGTCGCGGCGCGCGGAACTCACCTCGATCGAGGGATTTCGTATCGCCCCGGTCGTGAAGATCGCCACCCTGCCGGCGGCCGTCGAGGAGCGGATCCGGGCCCTGCACTGGTTCCGCCGGTTCACCGGGCCCATCGTCCAGGAGATCCGGCTCGTGCCGTCCAACGTGCGGATCTACTTCCACGCCCGGAACACGATCGGCGCCGGGGTCCGGGACGTCTTCGATCGGTTCGGGATCGACTCGACGGAGCGGGCGCTCGCCTTCGAGCTCGAGTTCCTCCGCTCCACCGTGCCGCTGCTCACCCTCTTCGCGCGCACGCTCCGGCTCGACGCCGCGACCGGGCGGTACTTCGGCCTGGACTTCCACGACGTCTGGCTCGACAAGGACGCCGTCGTCGCGCCCGACGGCACCGTGTTCTTCGTCGATCTCGAGGGGATCGAGGAGGAGGACGTGGACCGGGGGCGCGTCCGGGAGCGCATCGAGGACCAGGCGTACCGGTCGCTGTACGAGCTGCTCTTCGCCTACGCCCAGATCGAGGGCGAGCGGGTCCGGCGCTTCGGCGGCGAGGCGTCCCGGAAGGACCAGCTCGAGCGCCGGCTCGAGCGGGCGCTGGCCACCGACCGGTACGTCCGGCCCCGGACGACCCCCCGGGGCCTCGAGCTGGAGATCCGGAACGCGCTCGGCGACGCGTCGCTTAATACCCTCCTCCCGCTCATCGACCGGCCGTGACCGACTGCGCCCACGTCGCGGCGTTCCTGCAGGGCGCGAGCGCGCGGGCGGTCCAGGGTACGATCCCCGACACCGACCTCTCGGCGCTCCAGCAGATGGGTCTCGTGGACGTCCTCTCGCCCGACGAGAAGGCGCAGCTCGAGCAGGAAGTGGGCCAGCTCCAGGCCGCCCAGCAGGCCATCGCCGACGAGGAGGCGAAGCGGCAGCAGCAGTCCGACCAGATCGACGCCGACACCCGCCGCACGCACTCGATCCTGTTCCATCTCCAGGGCGTCGACCAGCAGGAGTCCGAGGTCGACCGGCTCAACGAGGAGCAGTCGGCGCTCCAGGCCCTGGAGGCCGATCTCGCGAAGCGGGAGGCCGACTTCCAGGCGCTGCTCGTGAAGAAGGCGGAGCTCGACGTGATGAGCCCGTACGACAGCCGGTTCCTCGCGATCACCACGGCCGGCCGGGTGGCGCTCCGGGACCTGACCGTGGCGCTCTACCGCGTCGGCGACGAGGAGTTCACCGCGTACTGGGCCCAGGCCAAGGCCATCGACGCCGAGCTGGACTCGATCGCGCACCAGGCCGCAGCGGTCCATGCGTCGCTGCTCAGCTCGCTCCCGGACGTGGATCCCGTCTACCTCTGGGCCGTTGCGATCGGCCTCGCGAAGCAGGCGGGTACGCCGGACCAGAAGGTCCCGGCGTTCATCGACGCCTACGACGCGGTGCGCTCGATGACGCAGAACATCGAGAACCTCCTGCTCGCGTCCGAGGTCCTGACCAGCATCGGCCAGCCGATCGCCAACACCGCCCCCGAGCTCTCGAGCCTGATCGCACAGGTCAGCTCGATGGGCGTCGACAAGCAGGCAGCCGCGGGGGTCGCCTCGATCCTGCTCTCCGGGCGACGGGGGGACGGCACGTACGCGACCGACCCGCTCCGGCAGTTCCTCTCCGTGACCCCGTCCTACGAGTCCGCGGCGCTCCTGGCCATCGTGAACCGCCCGTACCCGGACCTGGTCGCCTCGTTCACGAGCCTGAAGCAGCTCTTCGCGTCCTGGGGCTACTCCATGAGCGAGGACACGGAGCTCTCCTCCGCCTATCTCACCCTCTCGCAGCTCCCGGCCGAGACGGTCGGCACCAAGATGGCGATCCTCGCGCGGGGCGTCGGGGCGTACCTCGAGTACCCGCTCGTCGCGGCCGCCGTGCTGGCCTCGATCCCGGTGCTCGAGGCGAACGAGACGCTGAACCTGCTCGAGAAGGCGTACGAGATCCTCGGCGCGCAGACCGGACCGCTCGCCCAGTCGGAGCTGATCACGCTCGCGGTGCGCCTGGTCCATGGGGTCGACGTCCGAAGCGTCAACGAGCTCGACCCCACGCAGAAGGCGGTCTCCACCGCCGGCAACTACCCGAGCTTCCACTACGTCGGCGGCCCGTTCCTCTGGGTCCCCGTCTTCGTGGTCCACGGGACGTACTTCTCCACCTTCAGCGCCATCGGGGGCGTCCATCCGGGGCATGCGCACGTGGTCGGTCCGGGCATGGCGGCGATCGGGGGAGGCGCCGGATGAGCCGCGAGGCGGCCGTCCTGATCCTCCTCGGAGCCGCGCTGCTCCTGGTCCCGACGGTGGGCGCGGCCCCGAGCGCCTCCGCGAACCACTATCTGCCCCACGCCGGCGACCGGTTCGCCTACTCCGAGACGATCTTCGTCGCGAACGGGACCGGGGACTACTCCGGCTACACCGACGCCGGCTACTACAACGGATCGATCTCGGTGACGAGCGTTGCGCCGAACGGCACCGCGAACGCCAGCTATGCGGCGGCCGGCACGTACTCGAACAGCGACGGCACCCACTACGCGTGGTCCGAAGCCGGCGCCTTCTCCTTCTCGGGCGTGAGCTTTCTCTACGTGAACGGCACCGACAACCAGACCGGCTACGTCGATCCGACCGTCTGGTTCTACATGGATGCGAGCCTCACGAAGGGCGCGACGTTCGAGCTGCTCAACACCCCGATGACGGTGGTCTCGACGAACGTCTCCTACCGGGACTCGGAGAGCCCGACGGGGTACGTGGCCACGATCTTCGCGGAAGGCAACGGGAGCTACGAGAGGGACGACTCCTATGGCCAGTTCGCGGCCACGTACACCTGGAAGGAGTACTTCGATCCCGCGACCGGCTACGTCGTGGGCTACGTCTATTCGGAGCACGACTCGGACGGCGCCGGGGACGGGTTCAC
>JASHYV010000050.1 GCA_030064695.1 Thermoplasmata archaeon | reverse complement strand
CTGGCCTACTCGCTGCTCGGCCTGCCGGGCGCCGTCGCCTACCGCGCCATCAACTCTCTCGACGCCCTGTGGGGCCATCGCGAACCGCGATGGAGGTACTTTGGATCGTGGACCGCCCGGGCCGACTCCGCCGTGAACTTCCTGCCGGACCGGCTGTCGAGCGGACTCTTGCGTGCGGTCGCGGGACGCCGGTACGTTCCGCCTACCCTCGAACGTGTAGACCCCGAGGCAACGGTCGCCGCGACGATCCGAACGGCGGCCGGACTTCTCGGTGTCCGTCTGGAGCGGAGGGGCTCGTACGTGGTCGCCCCCGAAGCACGTCCTCCGACCGCGGACGACGTGAGGAAGGTTCTCCACTGGGTACGGCGGGCGAGCGGATTGATGCTGGTCGTGAGCCTGGGTATGATCGCCGGTCTCGTCGATGTGGGTTGGACCTACTTCCTCCGCTAGCCGACGAACTCGTCGGGCCGCGCGATCGCCGGTCCTCGCGACACGGCCCGTTCCCGAAGTGGCCCACGGCGGCCGCCCTCCCCTCGAGGACGGGAATGCGTCACGCCGGATCGTGGACCTCTCACTCTCGGTCAATCCCTACGGACCGCCTCCGTTCCTAGGAAAGGCTCTGCGCCGTGCCGCCCTCGAGGCGGACCGCTACCCGGACCGGCACCAGGTCGCCCTGACCGCGCGGCTGGCTCGGCGCCTGCGCATCGGGCGAGAGGAGACGCTCGTGGCGGGCAGTGCTTCTGAGCTGCTGCGCGCCGCGATCGTCGCGTATGGGACCCGCCGCCGCGTGGCCCTGCCGTTCTACGCGTACGAAGAGTACCTTCGAGTAGCCCGATCGATGGGGGCCGGGGTCGCTCGCGTGCCCATGCCGGGGCTCCGGCTCGATCCCGCGCGCTTCGCGAGGGCGATCCCGACGAAGGGATTGGCCGTGCTCGCCAACCCGGGAACGCCGGACGGGCACTACCTGCCCCCGGCGGACATGGAGACGATCGCCCGCGCGGCCGAGCGGTGCGGCGCCCTGCTCGTGGTGGACGAGAGCTATCTTCCCTTCGTGCGAGACGCCGCTTCGATCGGGCGGACGAGCGACTCGTCGCTGGTCGTCTTCTCCTGGTCGAAGACGCTGGGCCTGCCCGGTCTGCCGCTGGGCCACGCCGTAGGTTCGCCTACCGTGCTGGCCGGAGTGCGCACGCAACTGCTACCCTGGACCGTCAACGCCGCGGCGCGCCAGGTCGGCCTGGCCGCGCTCGATGCGGACCGGTGGATCGCGAGGACCCTCGCACGAGTCCGCGCCACGGCCGACACAGTGCGCCGCCGCCTGGACTCGGAGTCCGACACCCACTACTTCACGGTGGACGTGGGCCATGCCGGGCGTGCCGTCGCGGCACTGGCCCGCCGAGGGTACTGGGTCCGAGACCTCACGACCATGGGGCTGCCCCGCCGCCTTCGGTTCGCCGTGCGTCGGCCGGAGGAAACCACTCGCTTTCTCGAGCAACTGGGCCCACTACTGCGTCGCCCTCCGCCGGCGACCTAGCTCATTCTCGCGCGACACGGCCCGCCACCCGGGCCTCCTCGAACGTCGCCATCTCATCGAGCAGGCGGGTCGCCGCGTCGCACAGCACCATCTGCAGCGCGGCGCCGGTCCCTTCGCCGAGACGCATTCCCAGCGCGAGGTAGGGCGCGAGACCGAGCTCGTCGAGAGCGAGGCGATGGGCCGGCTCCGCCGAGAGGTGGGACGGAATGAGGTAGTCTTCCAGCCCGGGACGGAGGCGAGAGGCCCAGAGGGCCGCCACCGTCGCGATGAATCCGTCCACGACCACCGGCACCCTCCGCGAGGCCGCGCCGAGCGCCGCACCGGCCATCGCGGCGATCTCGAACCCTCCGAAGCCGGCCATCACCGCCCACGGATCGGCTCCGTCGACCGCGCGGGCCCGGAGCGCTGCATCGATGATCCTGGCCTTCCGCACGACGCCGTCCGTGTCCAGCCCGGTCCCCGGACCGACCACGTCCGAGGCCTTGCGACCCGTCAGCGACGCCAGGAGGGCGCTGGCGGACGTCGTGTTCCCAATGCCCATATCTCCCGCGGCGAGCAGGTCCGTTCCGGCCCCCACGGTAGATCCGGCGATCTCGAGCCCGACCTGCACGGCCTGATGGGCCTGTTCCCGGGACATCGACGGTTCGATCGCGAAGTCGCGGGTGCCGCGGGCGACGCGGCGCACGCGGAAGCCGTTCCGCTCCGGCCGGGGTTCGGCATCGACTCCGACGTCGACGAAGAGGACCTCCGCGCCCACGACCCGGGCCAGTACGCTGATCGCGGCTCCGCCGGCAAGGAAGTTGTCCAGCATCGACGCGGTCACGCTGGCCGGATAGGCCGAGACCCCTTCGCGCGCGATGCCGTGGTCCGCGACGAAGACCACGATGGTCTTCCGGTGGAACCGGGGACGGACCTCACCCCG
This sequence comes from Thermoplasmata archaeon, assembly GCA_030064695.1. The sequence goes on along the minus strand of JASHYV010000050.1, from coordinate 2,727 downwards.
GATCGCCGAGATCCGCTCCCCGAGCGCCTCGAGACGCCCGAGGCTGCCTTCGGGCTTCGTGAGGGTCGCCCACCGCCGACGGGTCTCCTCCCTCGCGACGCCATCGATGCCCGGAAGTTCGGGCAAAGTCGCGGACTCCGCCATGTCCGCCCACAGTCGGCGGCCGGCGGTCATCACCGTTTCGCCTTCGCTGGTGGACCCCCGCCGGCGTGGCGAGCCCGGTCCTTATGTCGGCGCGGCGCTCCCCCCGCCGTGAGCGTTCGGGCGGCCATTTCGTTTCTCTCCCGGATACCAGCCGGGCGGCTAGACACGGAGGCGCTCTCGAGCGCGCTCCCCTGGTTCCCGGCCGCCGGGGCGGTCGTCGGGCTGCTGCTCGGGGTGGCCGGCAGCCTCGAGATCGCGCTACTCCCGTCGCTCGCGGCGCTCCTCTTCGTGCCCACGTACTTCGGAGTCAAGGGCGTCCTGCACACCGACGGGCTCGCCGATACCGCGGACGCGTTGGCGTCCCACGGCACGCCCGAGGAGCGGGAACACGTCCTGCGGGACCCGCACATCGGCGTGGCGGGTGCGGTGGCCGTCGCCGTCTTCGTGCTGGGGGTGTACGTGCTCTTCGGCTCCGTCGAGCGCACGGCCGCGCCACTCGGATTCGTGGGGATCGTGCTCCCGGCGCTGCGGTGGCCCCCGCTCGTCGTGCCGTTGCTGGCTGAGGTGGGCGCCACCCTCTCGATGCTTGCTGCATTCGCGCTCGCGCCGCTCTCGCCGCGCTCTCGCCTTGCTCGCTCGCTCGAGCCCGGCGCCACGCGGGTCGGACTGGGCGCCGGGGCCGTGAGCGGGGTTGCGCTCCTGCTGCTACTCGGGGGGCTCCTCGGCCTCGCGATTGCTCTCACCGGCCTCGCCACGGCGGGGCTGACCGCGGCGATCGCTCGGCGGCGGTTCGCGGGGCTGAGCGGAGATCTGCTCGGGGCCGGCCACGATCTCTCGTTCCTGCTGACTCTCCTAGTCTCGGTCGTCTGGCTCGGATTGCGGTGAGTCCGATATGCCGGGCACTGCGACCGACCCGGATCGGCGCCGAGTCCTCGTCATTGTGCTCGCCGGAGGACGAGGTCGGCGCCTGCGCAGTTCCCCCGTCGAGAAGCCGCTGCTCCCGGTCGGTGGGGTTCCAATGCTCGTCCGGGTCGCCTCCGCCGTGCGGGCGGTCCCGAACGTGGACCTGCGCGTGGCGACGAGTTCGCTCGCGCCACACGTGCGATCCGTGTGCCGGGACCTCGGCATCTCCACGGTCTCGACGCCCGGCCGCGGGTACCCGAGCGACGTGGGCTTCCTGCTCGACCGATTCCCCCGGTTCGCCACGGTGTCCGCCGATCTGCCGTTCCTGACTCCCCGGATCCTGGCCCGCTTCGTACGCGACGTCCGGAGCTCGGACCACGGCTGGACCGGGGTCCTTCCGGCGACACTCTGCCGTCTGGCCATCCCGTCGGACCTCGCGTGGCGAACGCGCCCGGGAGGCCGTGTCCGCGGTCGCCTGGTGGGTATCAACTGGGTCGTGGGCCGACCGCATGGCGCCGATCGAATCTACCCTTTCGACGACCCGGATCTCGAATTCAACGTCAACCGGCCCGCCGACCTCGCGATCGCCCGACGCCACGCCGCGGAAGGCGCCCGGCCCAGACGGCGTCCTCGAGCCCGAAGCGAGCCTCCCACGCCGAGCGGTCCGTCAGGGGCACCGTCCTAGACGCGACCGCGATCTCCCTCGGGGACCAACCTCGCTCCTCGAGCCGCAGGCGTATCGGACGGTCCCGACGGATTCCGTCGCCGAGCGCGAGGCTCTCCGACACGGCTCCCGCGACCAGCTCCCCGAGTGCACGACCCCGGGTCGTCGCGGCTCCGCAGAACTCCCACGGCTCTCCGCGGTCCTCGCTCGCCACCACCACCGCGTCCGTGGACGTTCCGGTCGCCGGGGCGGGACCGGCCCGCACGTCGAGGCGCCGCAGCGCCGCGGCCTTCGCCTCGGTCACCACCTTCACGACCTCGACCATCGCCCCGGGCGTCGGTCGACCGGTCACCACAAGGATGACGTTGATCGTCCCGATGAACGCCGCGTTCGACACGCCGGCGGTGACGATTGCCGTGCCGAACCGAGAGCGGCGGGCTGAGATCGCCCCGAGGTCGACTGCGGTCAACAGACCCACTACGGCGCCGAGTCCCGCGCGCCGCTCGAATCGACGGAAGAACGTGGGGACCGGCTCATGGTACGACTTGGGCACTCGAACGTTCACGATGGTGCGGGCCCGACGGGCCCCTCCCCGCCACGGGGCGGAGCTCACGACCCGGAACCGGCCCCGGACCCGGAGATACCCGGGCTCGACCGTCCACTGCACGACCGAGGCTAGCCCGGCCGCTCTTCACGATTCTGGGTCGGAGGGAGCCGGGAGGCTATAGGGCACCGGCCCGGTGGCGCGCGGATGGCCGGACGCGCGGACTCTGCCGGCACCGATCGGGTCGAGGACGAGGTCACGGCGCGCGACCGGGAGGGCTTCTATCGAGTCCTTTACGGCCGCCGCGACATCCGGTCCCACTTCCGGCCGGATCCGATCCCCGACCCGGTCCTGCGGGCGGTGCTCAACGCCGCACATCACGCCCCGTCGGTCGGGTTCATGCAGCCGTGGGACTTCATCGTCATCCGCGACCGGGCCGTGCGTTCGGCGGTGCGCGCGAACTTCGAGGAGG
>JASHYV010000049.1 GCA_030064695.1 Thermoplasmata archaeon | reverse complement strand
GACGAGGCGTTCTTCACCGGCACCTACGCCGAGATCGCGCCGATCCACGAGATCGGACACTACACGATCGGTACGAGCACGCCGGGACCGATCACGACGCGGATCATGGCGGCGTTCCACAAGGCGATCCACGGAGAGGACCCCCGGTACGCGGCCTGGCTGACCCCGGTGCCGGCGATGGTCACGCCGGCGCCCCGGGCCCGTACCTAGGGCCGCCGACCCTCATCCCGTCCGGGCGGCCCGATCTGGGGCCGAGCGACCTCGGGGATCGCGCGTAGGGCCGGGACTCGTCAGTCTTCCGGTTCCTCGGCGGGCGTCACCGCGGGAGGGTGCACGCAGCTATGCTGGGACGGGTCCGGCCGCCAGACGAGCTCGATCCGGAGCCCCTCGGGTCCGCGCAGGAACAGGGAGCGCGAGTCCTGCCGCTCCTTCTCCTCGGTGATCACGACGCGGGCGCGGGTCACCCGGCTCTTGAGCCCCGTCCACTCGCTCACCCGGAGCGCGATGTGGTCCACGCCGCCGAAGGCGCTCTGCCCGTCCTTGGCGTCGCGCAGCCCGAGCACCTGGTCGCCGAAGAGGAGGAAAGTCCGCTCGGGCCCGTCGCTCATGAGGTCCATGCCGAGCTGCTCGACGAAGAACCGCCGCGCCCGCACCCGGTCCTTGACGCGGACCTCGATGTGGTCGAATCCCAGGAGCCCGAACTCTCGAGGGGCGGTCTTCGCGGGCACGGCTCCGCATCGGGCGGTCGGCTATATTTCCTCGGTCCGGCCCGGAGGGAGCACCCCGAGTCGGTCCAGCTCCGAGAGGACTCGGTCGGCCGACTGGTCCGGGGTCTCCCCCACGGTCGCGATCGAGACTTCCGGCCGCTCGGGGGGCTCGTACGGATCGTCGACCCCGGTGAACTCGTGGATCTCCCCGGCGCGGGCGCGCGCGTAGAGCCCCTTCCGGTCTCGACGCTCGCAGACCTCGAGCGGCGTCGCGACGTACACCTCGGCGAACCGCCCGATCGTCGCGCGGGCCTCCGCACGGGAGGAGCGATACGGCGAGATCAGGGCCACGATCGGGACGACCCCATGCCGCACGAGCACCCGGGCGACGTAGGCGACGCGACGGGCGTGGGTCTCCCGAGCGTTCCGATCGAAGCCCAGGTCCGCGGAGAGCCCCTTCCGCACCTCGTCGCCGTCCAGGAGCTCGACCGGGATCCCGCGCTCGCGCAGCCGGTCGGCGAGCCGGTGCGCGATCGTGGTCTTTCCGGCGCTCGGCAATCCGGTGAGCCAGATGCAGACGCCGGCGGGGGAAGAGTGGGGGACAGAAGTCACGCGCGGGGCGGGCCGCTCCCGAAGATAGCGGTTGTGGCCGCCGAACCGGTTCGGAAATTCGAACGCCGGGTGCCGCGTCTATATGGACCCCTGCCGACTGGCCGCCGCGAATGGAAGGACTGCGCGCACACGAGGACGACCTCCTCCGGGCGCTGAATCGCGTCGCGGAACGCTCGTCGTTCGTGGAGCTCCTCGCCGAGCGCACCGAGGGCCAGGGCGCCACGGTGAACCGGAAGGTCGTCTCCGTGACGTCCGACCCCGGCGTGCAGGGCGTAGTGCTCCGGGCCTGGGCCAGCGGCCGTTGTGTGGAGGTGGCGGGATCCGGGATCGACCGGGATTCGGTCGCCCGTCTCGCGGAGAACGCGCTCGGGGCCATCCATCCCAACGGCGGCCCCCGCTCGCCGCCGGGAGAGATCTCGACCCTGGTCGGCGACTGGGCCACGCGGCCCGCGCGTCCGGCTCGGGACGTGACCCCGGAGGAGCTCGTGGCGCTCGGGAAGGACGTGCTTCGCTGGGCGTGCAGCGAGCCGAGCGTCCGCGACATCCACTACCGAGGCTCGTGGTCGGAAGAGGACCGCGCCTACCTCAACTCGGCCGGGGCGCGCGCCTACCAGCGGCTCTCCCGCGTGATCGGCGCGTACGCCACCATCGCGTTCGAGGGCGGCAACGCGCAGGCCGACTTCGACCCCGGCGGCGGGCTCGGCGGTCGCGAATACCTCGATCGGATCACGGAGGACCGGGTCCGGGCGACCGCCCGCAGCGCGACCGCGCTGCTGCACGCGGAGGCACCCCCCTCGGGCTCGATGCCGGTCGTGCTCGATCCGAGCGCCGCCGGCGTCTTCGCTCACGAGTCGTTCGGCCACGGGACCGAGGCGGACCAGTTCCTCCGGAACCGATCCTACCTGAAGCCCCTGCTCGGCACCGAGCTGGGTCCGGAGATCCTGACCCTGATCGACGACGGGAGCATCCCGAGCGGTTGGGGATCCTTCTATTTCGACGACGAGGGGACGGCCTCCCACCGAACGCCCCTGGTCGAACGCGGACGGTTCGTCGGCGCCCTCCACGACCGCGTGACGGCGGCCGCGCTCGGGGCGCACCCCACGGGCAACGCCCGGCGCTCCGACTTCCTGAGCCGCGAGTACGTCCGCATGACGAACACGTACGTCGCGCCGGGCGACTGGACGATGGACGAGCTCCTGAAGGAGGCGCGGAACGGGCTCTACCTCGAGAAGGCGACGAGCGGGCTCGAGGATCCGCAGGGGGGTCAGATGCAGATCAAGGTCCGCCTGGGCCGGAGGATCGTGAACGGAGAGCTCGGGCCCTTGATCGGCTCGACGGCGCTCTCCGGCAAGGTCCTCACGTTCCTCCGCTCGATCCGGGGCATCGGCCGCTCCGGCGCCCTCGAGATCGAGCCGGGGACCTGCGGCAAGGGCTCCACCGACATGCTCCCCGTGGGCGACGGCGGGGCGCCCGTGCTGTCCACGGCCGTGGTGGGCCCGGCATGACGGAGACGGCCGACACCGCCTTTCGCGTCGCCGACCGCCTACGGGTCGAGCGCCCCTGGGAGGTGTTCGCGGAGCGGCTGCGGCGCTACGAGCTCTACCTCAACGGCGGCGAGATCGAGCTGGCGCGAGGGCCGCTGGTCCTCGAAGGGTTCGGGCTACGCGTGCTTCGCCCGCGCGAGGGGCAACTCGGCATCGGCTTCCAGGCGACGACCGACCTCAGCCCGGAGGGCATCCACCGGGCCGCCGAGGCGGCCGAGTCGACGGCCAGCGGCTCGCTCTATCCGGCCAAGTCGGCCGATCTCCCCGGGTCGAGCCCGTCGGCGGGCGACGAGGTGCCCATCCGGGACGCCGCGCTCTGGGAACATCCGGACGAGCGGCTCCGGGAGTTCGTCGCGACCGTCTCCGCGGCGTTCGAGGGTCGCCAGGGCCTTTCGCCGAGCTTCGGCTCGGTCCGCGCTACGCTGTCGGAGGCCTCGATCGCCAATTCGGCGGGCCTCCGACTGCGCAGCGCGTCGACGTCCGTCGAGCTCGAGATCGCGGTCCAGTCGACCGAAGGGCCCGAAGGGCCACCGCCGGGCGAGTACTGGGTCAATCAGTCGCTTCGGAGGCTCGACCTCGAGTCGGTCGGCGCCAAGGTCGACCGCTGGTGCCGCTATGCCCGGGACGCTCGGGGGGCCAAGGGTCCGCCGACCGGCGATCTGCCCGTCGTCTTCGCGTCGGGATCGCTCGTCGACATCCTGCCCCCGGCCATCGGGGG
>JASHYV010000048.1 GCA_030064695.1 Thermoplasmata archaeon | reverse complement strand
AGGCGAGGGCGGGAGCGTTTCGCGCTCCCCTCGACGAGGTTATCCCTGAATCTTCTTCGAAATGCACCAATGGAGACGCTGGCCGCGCATTCGCTCTCGAAGACCTATCACTCCGGGAGCGGAACGGTCCGAGCCCTCGACTCCGTCGATCTCGCGATCGGGAAGGGGCAGCTCTTCGGATTCCTGGGTCGCAACGGCGCCGGCAAGACCACCTTCATCAAGATCGCTTCCGGCCTCCTCCTGCCGACCTCCGGATCCGTCCAGCTGTTCGGCATCGACGTCGTCGATCGACCCCGAGAGGTGCGAGGGCGGATCGCGATCGTTCCGCAGGAGGCGAAGCCGTTCTACCACCTCACGCCGCGGGAGCACATCGAGGAGTACCTTCGGGTACGAGGGAGCACGGGAGAGTCGGCGAAGAGCACGGCCGACGAGATCCTGCACGCGATGGGGCTCGTGCCCTACTCGAAGATCCCCGCGATGCGCCTTTCCGGGGGACTCCAGCAGCGGACCCTCGTCGCGATGATCCTAGCGACGGGGGCGGAGTTTCTGTTCTTGGACGAGCCCACGCTCGGGATGGATCCCTTCGCACGGCGCCAGGTCTGGGAGGTCATTCGACGGGCAGTGCGCAAGGGCTCGACCGTACTGCTCACGACGCACTATCTGGACGAGGCGGAGCAGCTCACCGAAGAGCTCGCGGTCATCGAGGGAGGCCACGTCCTCTACAAGGGGAGCGCGGAGGCCCTGAAGTCGAAGGTCCGGCGGGAGGTGCGCCTGCACTTCGATCGAGGGTTCACGACGCAAGAGCTCCAGCCGTACGGCGAGGTGTATGCCGAACGCGGCGGCCTCACGGTGATGACCACTCGAACTCACATCGAGGATCTGACGCGGCTCGCGCTCCAACGCGGGATCGCGGTCAACGTCGGGCCGGTCACTCTCGAAGAGGCGTTCCTGACCCTGGTCGGCCGCAGCATTGAGGAGGACGAGCCCGGGGGTGGCGGGTCGTGAGCTGGCGGAAGCAGGCCAACGCGGTCCTGCGGATCTGCTGGTTCAACGGGATCCTGGGGCTCGCCCGCGGTCCGCTGGTGTTCATCGCGCTCTTCCTCACGCCGCTGAGCTTCCTGTTCTTCCTCTACGTCGTGGCGCCGCGGGCGGAGCTCCCGTTCGGCGTCATCGGAGGGGTGCTGTTCTCCTGTCTCTTCACCGGTAGCGGGATGATGAACGACTGCGCGTACCTCCGACTCGAGCGGCAGATGCAGCAGGTGTTCATCACCAGCCCGCTCCGGCCGATCTCGTGGATCCTCGGAATGGCCCTCAGCGAGCTCATGTTCACGATCCCCGCGCTGGTGCTCTTCCTGGGCGTTCTCGCGCTCGTCACGCCCATCTCGGCCCTGGCGCTCTCCGAGTTGATCGGGGTCATCCTCCTCGCGTGGCTGCTGGCGAGCAGTCTGGGGTTCCTGCTCTCAACCTTCTTCCGCACCCTGCGGGAGATCTGGCCGATCGGGATGCTGATCTTCACGACGCTCTCGGTCCTGCCGCCGGTCTTCTATCCGTTGACGGCGATCCCGGCGTCCTTCCGGTGGGTCGCGTATCTCGCGCCCTCGACGTTCGCCAGTCAGCTCGCGGTCCGGGCCGCGGGTCTTCCGGCTGGCTCCCTGCCGGGCGTTCCGTTCCTCTCGACCGCGGTCGGAGACCTGGTGGGCCTGCTCCTGCTCACGCTCCTGTTCATCGCGGTCGCGATGGGGCTGGCCCGGTGGCGAGAACCGTGACCGTTCGGAGGCTTCGACCGGACCGCGACGCGCGACGGCGCGCCTAGTGCAGCAGCCCGAGACCCGAGAGCATCTGACGAGCGGCGTCCTCGACCTTCGGAACCGGTCCGAACAACTCCGCCTGGCGGCGGGTATCGGCGACGTACTTACCGGTCTGGAAGAACCGGAACATGGCGATCAGATCGTCGTTAAGGGGCGGTCCTCGACCGGCTTGCGGTGACGCCACCTGCACCGGGCGGCCCAGGACCTGCCCGAGCAGGGCGGCGTACTCGGGGCCCGAGAGGGCGCGATCGCTTCCCAGGTCGATCTTCTGGCCCACGGCGCGGGGTTCGTCCACCGCGAGAGCGATCGCCCGGGCGACCTCGGTGGGTGCGATGTACGTGATCCGAACCCCTTCCGGGGTCATCGCCATGACCTGGCCCTGCGCGAGCCCCTGCCGGATCATCTGGCCGAAGCCTCCTTCCGGGGCATAGAGGAACGCCCCGGGCCGCAGCGAGACAAAGGGAACTCCCTGCTGGGCGAGGTAGTCCTCGGTCTCCTTCTTCGCCCAGAAGTGGGGGACTTCCGGAGCTTGATCGCAGGCCAGGATGCTTAGCAGGACGAACTTCGGGACCCCGGCCCCCCGGGCCGCATCGACGAGATTGCGGTTCCCCTCTCGGTCGGTCCGAAGGGAGTCGCCCTCCTTCCTCTGAGAATATCCGATCGCGGAGGTCACCACGGCGGACACCCCGGCGACCGCGTTGCGCAGCGACGCCGGGTCGAGCAGGTCCCCGCGTACCACCTCGACGGACTTGGGCAGCTTCGAGAGATCGCTGCCGGGCCTCACGAGGGCCCGCACCTTCTTACCGCGATTCAGGAGCTGCTCGAGGGCGAGCCGCCCCAAGTGTCCCGTCGCACCGACTTGGAGGATCGGCCCCGCGTTGCCTGCCGAAGAGGAAGGCGTCATCGACCGGTCATTCCGAGGCCCCATATATTGACCGGATCGGCCCCGTACGACTCACGCGGGGCCGGTTATGCCGGCGCGGCGAGGAACCGGCCGAACATGGCCGCCACGTGTCGTGCGCCCAGGCGGAAGTCCGAGAGCCGGATGTTCTCGTTCGGCGCGTGATAGTTGGACCCATCGTAGGAGACGCCGGGTCCCATCAGGGAAGGAATCCCGAGCACGTCGTTGAAAAACGCATTGGCCGAGGCCCCGGCCGACCAGGGCCACACCTCGGGGGCCTTCCCGAAGGCGTCCTTTCCCCCTTCGATGGCGGCCCGGGCGATCCGCTCGGTCGGAGCGATCGCGCTGGGCTGGAGCTGCTCGTGGTGCGGCGTGACCTCCACGTCGTCGAACCCTTCGGCCCGCAGGTGGTCCTTGAGCTTCTGGAGCTGGGGGTCGATCCGCATCCCCGGGACGAGCCGGAAGTCGATCTTGACCCGGGCCACGGCCGGGTTGACGGTCTTCGTCCCTTCCCCGATGTAGCCGCTGACGAATCCGCAGATGGTGCACGTGGGGGAGTAGACCAGGTTGCGCACGACCTTGTAGGGGCTGGGCTCGCCGCGGATCGTTCGGACCCCCCAGTATTCCTTCAGCTCCTCCACCTTCATCGACGTCCGGCGCAGGAACCGGAGCTCCTCCGGGGTCGGCGAGCGCGCTCCGTCGTTCCATCCCGGGATCCGGATCTTTCCGTTCGGCGCCCGGAGCGTATCGAGGCACTCGATGAGCC
>JASHYV010000047.1 GCA_030064695.1 Thermoplasmata archaeon | reverse complement strand
CCGCTGCCGTACACCCCCGAGGAGGCGGCGCGCGCGCTCGGCGAAGAGTGGGCCGCCCGCGCCCTCTCCGCCTACCGGTGGATGGTCCTCGGTCGGACGCTCGACGCCCGGATGCAGGCGCTACAGCGGCAAGGCCGGGTCGGTTTCTACGGGGCGGCCACCGGGCACGAGGCCATCAACGTGGCCGCGGGCCTCGCCAGCGCGCCCGAGGACTGGATCGTGCCCGGACTGCGAGAGCAGCTGGTGGCGCTCGTCCGGGGGCACTCGCTCGTGACGTACGCCCACCACCTGTTCGCGGACGACCGGGATCCGGCCCGCGGACGGAACATGCCGTGCCACCCGACGGCGCGGGAGGTCCACTACGTCTCGATGTCGTCCGTCGTGGGGACTCAGGTAACGCACGGAGTGGGCCTCGGCTACGCGCTGCGCGCCCGCGGGGACCCGGGCGTCGCGTTCACGTTCTTCGGGGACGGTGCCACCAGTTCGAACGACTTCCACGCCGGTCTCAACCTCGCCGGCGTGTTCCGGCTGCCCGTCGTCTTCGGCTGCGCCAACAACCAGTGGGCGATCTCGGTTCCCGTGGGCCACCAGACCGCGGCGCCATCCCTCGCGGCGAAGGCGGCCGAGTACGGGTTCCCGGGCCAGCAGGTCGACGGTACCGACTTCTTCGCCACGTACCGGGCCCTCCGCGAAGCGAGGGACCTGGCCCGGCTGGGCGGCGGACCGACGTTGCTCGAGTTCGTCGTGTATCGGATGACCCCCCATTCGAGCTCGGACGACCCGAAGCGCTACCAACCCGAGGATTGGACGGCCCGCGCGGCCGCGCACGACCCGGTCGGCCGCCTCGAGGCCTGGCTGTCGATCTCCGGCCTCCTCACCGGGAACGTCCGCGCGCAGATCGCGGAGGAGGCGGACGCCGAAGTGCGGGCCGCGATCCGTGCCGCGGAGGAGGCCCCGATCCCCGCCCCGGGGTCGCTCACGGAAGATATCTATGCTCCGGTCCGCTCGGACGCGAGCGGCGGGGATCGCTAGGGGGTTCCGATGGCCGGCACGTACGCCCGATCGACCTCGGTCCTGGTCTTGGGCGGCGGACCCGGCGGATACATGGCCGCCATCCGGGCCGGCCAGCTGGGCCTCAAGGTGACCCTCGTCGAGAAGCGGGATCTCGGGGGCGAGTGCCTCAACCGGGGCTGCATCCCGTCTAAGGCGCTCATCCATGCCTCGCTGCTCTACGACGCCCTGAAGCGCGAGGGTCCCGAGGTCGGCGTGAACGCGGCCGGGGCGACCTTCGACCTGCCCACAGCCCAGCGGTGGAAGGAGGGCGTGGTCGCGAAGGAGCGACAGGGGGTCGCGACGCTGCTCCGTTCGGCCGGAGTGACCGTGCTGGTCGGCGAAGCCCGGCTGACGGGCCCCCACTCCGCAGATTGGACCGCTGCCGACGGCGGCCACGAGCGGATCGACTTCGAGAGCGCCGTGATCGCCACGGGGGCCGTGCCCGTGTCGATCCCGGGCTTCGAGACCGATGGCGACCGGGTCGTCAACGCCTGGGAACTCCTGGGACAAACCTCGCTGCCGGGCTCGATGCTGATCCTCGGCGGCGGGGTCAGCGGATGCGAGCTGGGAGAGTTCCTGGCCCGTGTCGGGGTCCGGGTCACGATCGTGGAGCTGATGCCGCAGCTCCTTCCCGGCGTCGACCCGGATCTCGCGCGCGAGCTCACGGGCACGCTCGAGCGCCTCGGCGTGACCATCAAGGTCGGCACCCGGGCCACGGGACTAGCCCGCGAGTCCTCCGGGCTCCGGCTCACGGCCGAAGGGCCCGGCGGCAAGGAGGAGTTCGTGGGGGATCGGTTGTTCGTGACGATCGGCAAGCGGCCGGCCAGCCGCGACCTGGGGCTCGAGGACGCGGGGGTCCAGGTGGACCCGAAGACCGGCTTCATCCCGATCGATGCGCAGATGAGGACGAACGTTCCGCACATCTTCGCCGTCGGCGACGTCGCCCGGCCCCCGATGCTCGCCCACAAGGCGTATCGAGAGGGGATCGTCGCGGCGGAGGCGATCGCCGGCGCGGCGGTGCGCTACGAGTTCCGCGCCATGCCCTCGGTCGTGTTCACCACCCCCGAGCTCGCGTCCGTGGGGCTCTCGATGGCCGAGGCCACGGAGAAGGGGTTCCGGCCCCGGGAGGCGAGGTTCCCCTACGCGGCCCTCGGGCGGGCCCACGCGAGCCATGCGACGCAGGGCTGGGTCAAGCTGGTCGGGGACGACGCGACCGGGGCCGTGCTCGGCGTTCAAGCGGCGGGCGAAGAGGTCGGCGACTACATCGCCGAGGTCGGCCACGCGATCGAGATGGGCTCGACCGTACGGGACCTCGCCTTGACGATCCACCCGCATCCGACCTTCTCCGAGGCGCTCCAGGAGGCGGCCCTGCTCTGGCTCGGCGAGCCGATGCACGTGGCTCGGCGGAGGTCGGATGCCGGCGGTCATTGACTGGGGCCGACGCGATTACGGCGCGTCGCTGGAGGCCATGCGGGAGCTGGTCCGGGCGCGTCGGTCGGGCGAGGTCGGAGACACGCTGATCCTGGTCGAGCACCCGGACGTCATCACGGTCGGCGTGGAGGGCGACGACGGCGGGGCGACGGCCAGCGGGCTGCCGGTCTACACGGTGGAGCGGGGCGGGCGGGCGACCTACCACGGGCCGGGCCAGTTGGTGGGCTACCCGATCGTCGACCTCGAGCCCCGGGGGCGGGACGTCCGATCCTTCGTCCATGCGATCGAGGAAATGGTGGTGCGGGCCAACCGGAGCTTCGGGGTCGAGTCGGGGCACGTCTCGGGCCGACGCGGCGTCTGGGTCGACGGGCAGCGCAAGATCGCGTCCGTGGGCATCGCGGTCGACCATTGGGTCACCTTCCACGGGTTCGCGCTCAACGTCGAGCCGGATCTCACGGCGTTCGAACGGTTCCATCC
>JASHYV010000046.1 GCA_030064695.1 Thermoplasmata archaeon | reverse complement strand
GTCGCTCGGGCCCCCTTCTCCTTCGTGACCACGCGGACGGGTCCGAGCGAGGTGCGGGGATAGAGCCCACGCCCATCCTTCTCGAGGTACTTGACCATGTCCCATACGGTCAGCAGCGCGACGGTGGCGCCGACGAGCGCCTCCATCTCGACGCCCGTCCGGCCGACCGTCTCGGCCGTCGCCCGGACCTTCACGCCCCGCGCCGAGGGAGAGATCTCGACGGCGCTCGCGGTCAGGCCGATCGCGTGGCAGTGCGGGATCAGCTCGGGGGTGCGCTTCATCGCGAGGAGTCCGGCGACTTCACCGGCGCCGATCGGGTCGCCCTTCTCGACCCGGCCCCGACGGAGCGCGACCCGCGTGGAGGGGCTCAGTCCCAGCACTCCGACAACCACCGCCCGGCGGAGCACCGGAGGCTTGCCGCCGACGTCCCGCTGACGCGCCATCGACTCACTTCGGCGCGGAGGAGGATCCGGCGGCCACGTGGGCCAGCACCGCTTCCAGCTGGACCCGCTCGGACGCGCCCTGCGCGAGCCGGAAGTCGACCTCTCCGAGGTATTCGACGAGCCGCACTTTCTCCCGGGGCGGGAGCACCTTCTCGCTGACGTCCGGGAGGTAGCCGTGGATCGCGTGCAGGATCTCCTCGCCCGAGGCGCCGCGCTCCGTGAAGATCGAGTACAACCGTTCCCGAGCTTCTCCGAAGTTTCCCGCGAGCGCCGCGCCGAGCATCGCTTCGACCTCGCGACGCAGCGGGATCGTGGCGTACTCGGCGACGCTCTCCGCCGTGATCGTCCCGGAGTGGGCCGCCGTGAGTTGCAGTAGATTGGTGGCGCGCCGCATATCGCCGTTCGCGGCGGTAAGGATCGTGGAGACCGCTTCGGGCGCGAGCTTCAGGCCCTCGGCCTTCGAGACCCGATCGAGCTGGGCCCGGATCGCGTCGTCCGAGTAGGCTCGGAACCGGAAGACAGCGCAGCGCGACTGAATCGGGTCGATGATACGTGAAGAATAGTTGCAGGACAGAATGAACCGACACGAACCGGAATATCGCTCCATGAGCCGACGGAGCGAGGCCTGAGCCTCACTGGTCAGGTTATCAGCCTCGTCGAGGAACAGGATCTTGAAGCCGACCTCACCGAGTGGTGAGGTCCGGGCGTACTCCTTGATTGTCGTGCGAACCGTGTCGATACCTCGGGAGTCGCTGTTATGCAGGAGCACCGGGACAGTTCCTCCCCAGAAGGACTGAGCGCCCGGCACCGTGATATCGTACACAAAACCGGCGTGCGCCTCCTCTCGGATTTGGTGAATCGACAAAGCATACGCCTCGGAGTGCGCGAATGCTTGGAGGCGTCGAAGCGTAGCCCGCGCGCGTGGAGGCAGCCGATCTACCCTAACGCAATCCAGGATGTCGAGCGCGGTCCGCTTGAGGAGGCGGCCCGCCTGGCCGCCGTACAGCTCGTGACGGGCCAGGTAACGCCAGTTTCCTCGGATCTGACTGGGGGCGAGCGAGGTCATGAAGCGGATCAGAGGTGCGGCAGGCATCAGTAGAGGTCGCTCGTAGGAGCTCGACTTCGGCCACCGCACGTTCGCCGTCCTCCAGCCGTCTGAGACCGAGCTGTCCAAGTTCGACACTCTCGCGAGCCACGCGGTGTCGATCAGCATCTCGTTAGATACCGAGCTGTATCTCAGATTGTGACCCCATCGACCCTCAGCGTCTCCGGCGTACCCTTTCAGAAAGGCCCATCGGTCTCGGAGGGGAGCGCGGAAGATGAAGGAGGGCGCGCGCTTACTGTGGGCGTTCTTCCGAATCGAGCCCTTCGAATAGAATGTCTCCCGGAAGAAGCGCATCCACTGTGTGGAAGGTACGCACAATTGGACCGACGAGTAGCGGATGATTCCACGTTGGCTCAAGAAGCCGGACTTCGTGAGATGGGTCTTCGTGTGGAAGCCGAGCCGACCGAAGGTTCGTCCCAGTTGTCGGACCTCTGGGAGCTCCTGGGGATACGCGTGGGTGAACACCACCTGTCCACTCGTCGCCGACGGGCTTGCACAGCCTTCTGCCGCGTAATCGCCGAAGAGCCACGCGAGCTCCTGATTGAGCGGCACGGTTCCTAGGACTGTGCGAACGGTGGGATTCCGCCGGAACCCGTTACGGCGTGGGTCCCAATTCTCCCGAGGGGGTCCGAAGGGGGCGAGATCGAGCTCGACCGGCTCGCCCGCAACGGCAGACTTGAAGGAGATCAAAGAGTCGCCCGGAGCCAGGCACGACGCCGGTCGAGGCACGATGCGTCCCTCCTCGTCCAGAACCATTACCGAATGGTCGGGGGTGGTCCGTACGAGTCCCCCCTCCACGACGATTCGGAGGATCCGCCGGGCAGGATGCCGAGTTATCTGGGTCGCCCTCCGAAATCGAACCTTGAGGTCTCTATCGAAGGACAGGACGGCCAGGTCGTGTGTTGCGACCCGACTCGACGCGGCGGCGCCGAAATAACGCTTAGCCAACTCGCCCATTGTGGTGCGAAGGGTCTCGGCGCCGCAACGCACGAGCAACGGGGTGTCCCCCGTCACGCTGGCGTTCAGCTCCAAGAAGTTCTGCTTCCATTCGGGTCCATAGAGGTCGCGCGCCAGCGCAATCGCGGCGGTCGTCTTGCCGGTACCGGGTGGACCGGCAAACATGAGGTGCGGGAGAGACCGCTTCTCCGCGTACGACCGTAGCAAGGGTACGATCGCCTCCTGGCCCAGCATGTCCGACAGGGAGCTCGGACGGTACTTTTCTACCCATACCGCCTCGCTGACACGACTCGGCATGGTCGACTCACCGCCGTCTCGCGAGCTTACTACTTAGCTTTGCTAGGGCG
The DNA here is from genome assembly GCA_030064695.1 of Thermoplasmata archaeon. The sequence continues at coordinate 1,478 of JASHYV010000046.1, read as the reverse complement.
CGCGGAGAGTGCGACCCCCCGACCAACAGCGTCGAGATACGCCCGCTCGTCCGCGCGATGCCGTCGAACTGACTCCGAGAGGATTCGGCCGTATTGGCCGAGCGCCTGCCGGTGCCCCCCATGATCCTCCCGCTGGACGATGCCAAGGAACCAGTCCAGCTGCTCGACCGACCTCTCGAACCACGCGTGATCCGCCACAAGGAGCCGGGCCATCTCTCGCATCGGGAGTGTATCCAACCCTCTCGGGTGCGGACCGATTGGCCCGGCGGCGTGCGTGCGGAGAGCAGATCCTGCTCGAACACAGGCGGACTGGACGGCCGCGAGCGGATACTCTTCGAGCAGCACGAGATTGTAGCTCACGAGCTCGAACCAGCTGAACAGCGCGTCGAAGTCCGAAGGCGGGGCGTCGATGTCGACGAACGGCCTCGGGAACGGCACGTCGAGCGCTGGAGTCGCTCGCCGAAAGGCGTTGCGGGCCCCTGCGTGGGCCCGTAGTCACCGGACGTGAGTCTCCGCCGTGAGGCGCGGCCGTGCGCTGCGAGGATGGACTCCCCCTCCCTCCTCCGACCCATGCAGCCCATGCTGGTCCGCAGCCCGAACGAGCTCGCCGCCGCCGAACGCATGACCCGCCTGCCCGCGAAGGTTCCGGGCCCGAACGCCACGCGCACGGGAACGGACGCCCTCTCGCCGTCGGCGCTTCCGACGCGCCGCGGGGCCTGGGGACGGCGGATCTACAGCGGGTTCTGAGTCTTCGGCCGCGCTCACGTGGAGGCGGTCCCCCCCGCCGTCCCGGGGGGCGCCGCCGGAGCGCCCAGGCGCGCCCGGATCGCGTTGCGGAGCCGGTATTGGAGGTACGCGAACAAGGCCGCGACCAGGAGGACTCCCGGTACCGAAAACTCGACCGGGATGTCCCAAAGGAACAGCGCCCCCAACATTCCGGTGGCGAAGTAGAACTCCGACCATTCCAGCTGGGCCGTCCCGATCCGTCGCAGCACGAGCGCGAGGGCACCGAGATCGATCGCGACGAGAAGGGCTGCCGTGCCGGCGGCGGGGACCCGACCGATCGAGGCCAGGATCAGCACCAGCGCCCACGCCAGGAATCCCAACGCGCCAGACAGCATCGTGCCCACCCAGCCCAAGGTTGACGGACTCGGCCGGAGGGTCAGGAGATCCCGAGGGACCCGATACGCGACTGCGATCAGGCCTGCACAAACGGCCAGGAAGAGCGCGAGCGAGTACGGGCTGGGTCCGTGACCGACCAGCAGGGAGAACACGATCACCTCCGCCAGGTACACGGTGGCCACGAGACCGACCGATCCGCGGTCGAGCCAGCGCTGGTCCTTGACCGCCGGGAACCACAGCTGGGTGAGCAGGATCGGGAGCGCGATCGAGTACGTGGCGTGGAAGACGGTGAGCCCCAGGGCCCAGAGCCAATTGACGCCGAAGGCGTGGCCGTAGGAGCCGAGCAGTCCGACCGG
>JASHYV010000045.1 GCA_030064695.1 Thermoplasmata archaeon | reverse complement strand
ACGCGCTCGATGATCTGCTTCAACGGCGCCAGGAACGTCTTCACGTTCGTGAGCCCCATGAACACGAGCAGGTCGCGGGGATCGATGTGGCGCAGCGAGAAGGTGAGGGGCTTCGCGGCCGGGTTGAGCGACACGTCGGGCGAGTACTCCTGGATCTGACGGCCGAACCCCTGCGGCTCGACGCCGAAGCGGTTGCCACCGTTCTTCTCCGCAGGGACGCGCAGCGACCCGTACTCGCCGTGGGGATCGATGATGACGCAGGTGACCTTGTGCCGGAGCAGCTCCTCGATCAGCACGCCCAAGAGGTAGCTCTTCCCGCCGCCGGTCTTCGCGAGCACGCTCACGTGGCGCTGGACGAGCTGGTTGATGTCGAGCTCGACCCGGAGGTTGTGGCTGCGCAGCATCCCCACGTACGCGCCCGAGTTCGCCCGATGCTTGAGGCCCAGCACCTCGGCGATCAGCGGCTCCTCGGCCCGGAAGACGCGGGCCCCGGGGCGGAACGGGATCGTGGGCAGCTTCACGAGCCCCTGGTCGTCCCGGTAGCCGATGATCCGGGCCTCCCCGAGGAGGTTCTCGTGGACGTTGCCCTCCTCGGCGGGAGTGAGCGACCCGGCCTTCTCGAGGTCCAGGTCGCTCTTCCGCTTGAGATCGTCCAGCTGGCAGAGCACGCGCCCGTGCAGCTCGTCCTCGACGGCGAGGTAGTCGCCCCGCTCGACCGGGTGCGTCAGGCTGAGCGAGAACTGGCCCAGCCCGACGTCCCCGAAGATCCGTCCGACCTCCTCCACGTCGCGATTCATCCGGTGCATCCGATATTAGAGTGACGCGCGAGGCGAAACCCCGGGCGGCGCTCGCCGTCGGAAGTCTTTATATCGCGCCCTCCTGTCGAACGCCTCCCCGACCCGAGGATTCTCGCGGGAGGGTGAACGCGTGACGGACGCGACCGAAGAGCTGGAGCGCAAGCGCGCCGAATCCAACGCGCGCGCGGACGAGTCCCGGGCCCGCCGGGACCGCCTCAACGCCGAGGCCCGCGCGACCGCCGAGGAGCGCTCGCGCATCCTGGACGAGCTCCACGCGAAGAGCGCGGAGGCGCAGGACCACCGGCGGAACCGGGACCAGCTGAACGGCCAGGTCCGCGACGAGAAGCGGCTCCGGGAGGAGTGGAACCGGAACCTGCAGGAGCTCGGCGACAAGGTCCAGCAGCTTCGGCGCGCCCGCGCCCCCCGGCCCGGCGCCGTGCCCGTCTGGCGCCTGCGCAAGGAGCTCAAAGAGCTCGAGTTCCGGCACATGACGACGGCGCTCACCGGCGACCAGGAGAAGCGCCTCATCGAGGAGATGAAGCGCCTCGAGGCCGCGATCAAGGAGCAGGACGCCGAGTTCCGCCAGGACCCCCAGATCGAGGAGGCGATGAAGGCGTTCGCGGACGCGCGCACCGAGGCGGAGGCGCACCACGCGGCCGTCGGCCAGGCCGCCGAGTCGGCGCAGCGCGAGCACGAGGCGATGGTCGCACTGTACGAGTCCGTCGACGAGCTCCGCCGGCAGGCCGACGAGGTCCAGGCGAAGCTCCTCGAGGTGAAGGGCCAGGCCGACGAGGCCCACCGGGCCCACATCGCCGCGATCGAGGAGGTCCGGGACATCGAGAAGATGCTCTACGCGGCGCGCGGCGGCCGCGCTCCGGCCTGGGTCGACGCCGAGCCCCCGCGCGAGGAGGACTTCCTCGCCCGCCTGAAGAAGGGCGAGAAGGTCTCGACCGAGGATCTCCTCGAGCTGCAGAAGAGCGGCCGCGGCTAGCGGACCCGAGTCCCGTGTCGCTGCCGTACGGAAGCCGCTCGCTCGAGGCGGTGCTCTTCGACCTCGACGACGTCCTCGTCCCGTTCCAGACCCCGGCCGCCTGGCAGTGGGCCTGGCGGCCGCAGGGCCCGCTGCTCGGCGATCGCCGGGTGCGCTCGGCCGTGCGCCACGCCCTCCGGGCCTGGGACCGTCGGCGGTGGGACGGGCTCACCGGCCGCCAGCCCCCGGCCGACGGGGAGGCGCTGCGGTCCCACCTCGGCGCGACGCTGGCGGCGATCGCCGGCCATCCGGTCGCGGAGACGGAGGCGGTCGTGCGTCGGTTCCTGCACCCGGCCGGCGAGGTGGAACGGTACCCCGATGTCGCCCCGGCGCTCGACCGGTTGCGCGCGCTCTCGGTGAAGGTCGGCGTGGTGACGCCGCTCCCGGCGGAGTCCGCGCGGTGGCTGATGCGCCGGTGCGGCCTCCCCGATGCCCTCGTGCTCGGCGCCGGCGACGGTCCCGGGCCGATCGTCCCGGACGCGAAGGCGTTCCGGGCCGGGGCGGAGGCCCTGGGCGTCCCCCTCGAGCAGGTCGGCTACGTCGGCGACCTGTTCTGGAGCGACGTCCGGGCGGCCGCCCGCGCGGGGCTCGCCCCGCTGCTGCTCGACCGGCGCGAGGGCTGGCCCCACGTGCAGGTGGGCCGGATCGTCGACCTGGCGGGGCTGGAAGCGGCGTTCGCCGTGGGCGGCAGCGCGACGGACGCCGACGGCTCGGCTCCGGCGTGAGCCCGAGGCTCGCCGGAGGAACCTATATTTGCCCAACGGCGGTCCCCCCGCGGCGATGCGCTCGGTCAAGATCGACCAGGCGGAGCTCCGCCAGATCAAGGAGCTCTACGAGGGCGTCATGAGCCACGCCTGCCACGGCCTGTTCTTCAAGGAAGGTTCGGTCATCGGATCCGACATGGCCGAGGAGGCGCTCAAGGACCGCGCCCATTTCTTCGAGAAGGCCGGCCAGATCCTGAAGGAGCGCGGCTGGGTCGAGGAGATCCGCTTCACCGAGCCCGAGGTCACCGTGAAGGGGTCGATCGAGGTCGCCCCCAGCGACATCCCGACCTGCCACCGGCTGCGGGGCATCCTCCGCGAGTTCTACGAACGTTTTAAGGGGGGGCGCGTTAAGTGTACCGAGGAGATGTGTGCCTCCACCGGCGGAGCCGAGTGCCGTTTCCGCATCGAAGAGATGTGAGGTGACGGAGGGCGCACCACCATGATGGCGACCGGGAACGTAGGGGCCGTGATCAAGGACCTCAAGTCCAAGATCAGCGGCATCGCCACGGCGCTGGTCTCCCGCGACGGGCTGGTGCTCTACGCGGACGTCCCGGCGGGCGTCTACACCGAGACGTTCGCGATCATGTGCGCCACGATCCTGGGCGCGGCGGCGACCGCGAACACCGAGCTCAACCGGGCCCCGCCCGAGCGGATCGTCATCGAAGGGAACGACTCGAAGACGCTGATCGTCGGGAGCGGCAAGAAGGCGCTGCTCGTGGCGGTCGTCGACCAGACCGCCGACGTCCAGAAGGTCCTGGGCGAGGTCGCCAAGGTCGCCGAGCTGCTCAAGGCGAACTAGGCCCCCGACCGGGGCCGATCCACTTCTCGAGCAGGGTGAGCGCGAGCCGCCCGACCGTCGTCGACCCCACCTCGCGGAAGCCGAGCTCGGCGTAGTAGCGCCGGATCCTCGGGTTCTCGGTGGCGCAGTCGAGCCGGAGCCAGTCCCGGCCCCGTCGGCGGGTCGTCGCCTCGGTCCAGTCGACCAGGCGGCGTCCCCAGCCCTGGCGATGGAAGGGGGGCCGCACCGCGAGCCGGTGCACGTAGCCCGCGTCCGGCGGCCGCTCGCCCCAATACGGGACGTCCTCCCACTGGAGGGTCACGGTCGCGACCGGCGCCTCTCCGGGCGGGCCCGCGAGATATACGTCGCCGCCGACGAGGCGGTCTCGGATCCGGTCCATCGGGAACGGCACGGGCCACGCCCCCGCGTATCCGCGCTCCGTCTCCCAGCGGGCGACCTCGGTGAGCAGGCCCTCGACCACCGACTCCTCGGTGGGCCGCGCCGGGCGGATCCAGAACGGCGGTTCGCTCACTCCGCGGCTCCCGAGCCCGGGGCGAGCCGCTGGTTCCCGCCTGTTGCGACCCGGGCCATGTAGCCGCCGAACGCGGCCGTGAGACGGGCCCAGGCGACGAGCCCCCGCTGGCCGTTCACGAGCTGCCGGTACCGGTACCGCCCCCACAGGCTCCCGTGCTTCTCGGTGAGCTGCTTGCGTCCGTACCCGTTCCAGAACGCCTGGTACAGGAAGCGGACGAAGTTGTCGCGCACGTGGTGGTAGACGATCGCCTCGGGGACGTACCGGATCGATGCGCCCGCCTCGACCGCCCTCAGGTTGAGGTCGATGTCCTCCGCGGTGATGAACCGGGGGTCGAAGCCGCCGAGCCGGTCGAACAGCGCGCGCGGATAGGCGAGGTTGCACGAGGGGTACGTGACGTCGTTCCCCTGCTGGAACAGCTCGACCCGCTCGAGGCGACCGTAGCGGGGCTTGCCGACGATGACGGTGCGCCCGGCCGCGACCGCCGAGGCGGCGAGGCCGCTCCGCAGGGCGTGCAGCCACTGCGAGTCCGCGAAGCAATCCCCGTCGATGAACGCCACGAACTCGCCGCGGGCGGCCGCGACGCCGCCGTTCCGGCCGATCCCCCGGGAGCCGGCGCGACGGAAGACCCGGATCCGATCCGGGTGGCGCGTCGCGTACTCCTGCGCGATCTCGAAGGTCCGATCGCGGCTCTCCGATTCGACGACGACGACCTCGAGCGGTCCTTCCTGGACCAGCAGGCTGTCGAGGAGCTGGGGGAGGTGGCGCTCTTCGTTGCGGACGGTGATGACGATCGAGATCAGGGGGCGCTGGGCGACGTCACTTCCCAATGTCCATCACGACGACGTCCTTCACCGCGCGCATGCTCTTGAAGGGGAGCACGAGGCGGCCCGTCGCGTCGCTCTGGAACAGGCGCTGCTCGATGTCCTCGCTCGGCGTCACGAGGACATGGGCGATCCCTCCGGTCACGGTGTCGACCACGAAGTTGTCGATGAGGCCCAGGATCTGCCCGTCGTTGGTCATGACCGTCTTGCCGCGGAGCTCGGTGAGGAACTTGCGCATGAGGGAGGCCTCGCGTCCGCGAGGGCGGAGTCGGTTATTTAACCGTTGGTTGGCACGCGCACCGTCGTCGAGCGGTCGTTCCTCCGGCGAGAAACCGCGGGATTCGCTCGCGAATTTCCCGGCAACGCTTAAATCCCGCACCCGGGTCGGAGGCGTCCCGCCCATGACCCCTCCCATTCGCAAATCCAATGCGGAGCTCGTCCGCGTCGTGATCGAGCTGCGGCGCGCGGCGCGCTCGAACGACGCCCCGATCTGGTCGACGGTGGCCGACCGCCTGGAGCGGGCCCGGCACCAGACCCGACCCGTGAACGTGGGCCACCTGGACCGGCTCGTGACCGCCGATCAGACGGTGGTCGTCCCGGGGAAGCTGCTCGCCGACGGGCCGCTCACGAAGCCGATCACGGTCGCCGCGTTCTCCTATTCGGCGGATGCGAAGGAAAAGATCCGCGCCGCCGGCGGCACCGCGCTCTCGATCCCCGACCTCGTGAAGGCGCACCCGGACGGTGCGGGAGTGCGGCTCTTTGCCTGAACTCCCCCCGGCCGGTCCGAAGGTGGTCGACGCGAGCGGTCTCGTGCTCGGCCGTGCCGCGTCGCTGATCGCGCGGCGACTGCTCGACGGCGAGACGATCGTCGTCGTGAACGCCGAGAAGTCGGTCGTCACCGGCGGTCGGGCCCAGGTGATCGCCCACTACACGGCCGCCCGCGCCCGAGGCTCGGTGCGCACGGGCCCGCACTTCCCGCGCTACGCGGACCGGATCTTCCGGCGCACGGTGCGCGGGATGCTGCCTCACCTGAAGACGAGGGGCAAGGTCGCCCTCGACCGGCTCGAGGTCCACATCGGCGTACCCGCGTCCCTGCACGGCGCCTCCACCGAGACGCTCGAGGCGGCGAAGGCGCGCCCCTCGATGCGGCCCCCGATGACGCTGGGCGAGATCTCGAAGCTGCTGGGGGCCCGCGGATGAAGGCCCCTCCGATCGTCCTCGCGACGGGCAAGCGCAAGGCGGCGGTCGCCCGCGCGACGGTCCGCAAGGGCGCGGGCCGGGTCTGGGTCAACGACCGGCCGCTCGAGCTGGTCGAGCCGGAGCTCGTCCGCCAGAAGATCCAGGAGCCGCTCCTGATGGTCGGCGACCGGGCCCGGGCGCTCGACCTGACGGTCGTGGTCCGGGGCGGCGGGATCGTCGGCCAGGCGTCGGCGGCCCGCACCGCGGTGGCGCGGGGCCTCCTCGACTGGCTGAAGGACGCCGAGCTGCGGGAGACGTTCAAGCACTACGACCGCTCGCTGATCGTGAACGACCCGCGCCGCAAGCTGCCGAAGCGGCCCGGCGGACGCGGCGCCCGCGCCCGGCGCCAGAAGTCGTACCGCTGAGGAGAGGGTCTCGACCATGACGATGATGGTGCCGGTCCGCTGCTTCACCTGCGGCGCGGTGATCGGCCAGCACTGGGACGAGTACCGCGAGCGGACGGCGCGCGGCGAGCCGGCGGGCGAGGTGCTCGACCGGCTGGGGCTCCACCGCTACTGCTGCCGCCGCATGCTGCTCACCCACGTCGACCTCCTGGACGAGGTCGGGCCGTACGGCTGAGCGAGCGATCGGCCTCCGGCGCAGGGGCGCCGGGGACTCGAGCGGTCCTTACGCGTCGTCGTCCTCGTCGTCGTCCGACGGCTTCTTCGAGCGCTCGAGCCCGCTCTTCGAGGTCGAGCTCTTGGGCGCGATGGGCCGGTTGCGGCGCCGGTAGAAGATCACGATCAGCACGATCACCACGATGACGGCGGCGGCGATCCCGCCGTACTCGAGGAGCTCGTCGGTCGGGTTCGGCGCGACGGAGATCGAGACCGAGATCTGCTGCGGCCCGCTGTGGTAGTTGCCGGCGTACTCGTTGGAGGCGGACGCGTTCGCGTAGAGGTTGTAGTTGCCGCTGGTCGAGGGGTCCCAGCTGACCTCCGCCCGCACCGTCTGGTTGTACGAGAGGGTCGGCAGCGTTCCCTTCGCGATCTCGTCGTTGACCGCCCCGCCGGAGTAGTTGTAGAACCGGACCTGCCCCGGGGAACCGCCGATGTACGTGCGGCTCCCGGTGCCGCTCGGCGAGAGGAGGAAGAACGCCACCTGCACGTTCCGGGCCACCGAGCCGGTGCCCAGCGTGTTGGTGATGTTCACCCAGACCGTCGACGTGGTGCCGGCGGTGAAGCTCGACGGCACGGTGAGCGTGCTCGCCGAGAGGACCGGCCGGTTCGTGGTGTTGACCGACACCATGAGGCTCGACGTCGTCCACGCCTTGTTGTTGGCGCGGTCCCAGACGGTCAGGTTCACGGTGTAGGCGCCCGTCTGCGGGTCGAGCCAGAACGCGGGGTAGGGTCGGACCGAGGTCACGTTCGCGTTGTAGTTGACCGACGTGTTCGTCGAGTCCGAGATGTGCCACCAGTACTTCACGATCGAACCGTTGTTGGGATCGGTCGCGTTCACCGCCGAGAGCAGCACCTTCGCCGTGAAGTTGGAGCCCTCGATGAGCCCGCTCCCCGGCACGGCCGTTCCGCTCGCGGTGAGCAAGGTGATCGCGGGCGTCGGTTTCTGCGTGTCGTTCACGAGGAAGACCACGGACGTCGTCGCCGACTGTCCGGTGCCGTCCCAGACCGTGAGCGTCAGCGTGTAGATCCAGCCCAGGAACGAGAACGTCGTGCCGTTGATCGTGGCGCTGGAGTAGTACTTCCCGGCGCCCAGGAACGTGTAGGACCAGTTCCGCAGCGGGCTCACGCCGAGGCTTCGGGAGAAGTTCTGGCCGGTGATGTTGAACCAGGTCCCCGTGAACTTGTACGACGCGACGGAGACGATGTTCGAGACCGGCGACGTGGGCGAGACGATCGCCACGCTCGGGGTCGCGTTGAAGTACAGCGTCGTCGAGTAGTTGACCCAGTAGAAGATCGTCCCGCCGACGTGGAACGTCTGTCCGCTGGTCGCGTTGGTGGCTAAGCCGGCGGTCACCGGACCGGCGGCGACCCAGACGAAGAAGAGGACCGTGTTGACGAGACCCCCGGAGCTCGTCACCGTCACGCTGCCCGAGTAGTTGGTCGCCCCGGTCGCGACCGTGTAGTAGTGCCAGGTGGTCGCCGTCGAGGTCGTCTGGGTCGACGAGCCGTCCCCGAAGTTCCAGAGGAACTTGGTCCCGTTGGTGCCCGCGGGGTACGTCGAGTTCAGCGCGCTGAAGGTGACGTTCTGGTCGAGCCCGACGATCGCCGTGTAGTTGTTCCGCGTCGAGTTGAGGATGTTCGCCGAGGAGAACGCGAAGTACTTCTCCGAGATGTTGACGTTCGCGGTCAGATTCGAGTACTTGATGATCGTGAACGAGAACGACCCGGACGCGCTCGGGCTCGGCAGGGACATCATCGTGAACTTGGTCCACGTGTCGTCGACGCCACCGGGGACGAGCTTCGTGTTCGCGGGCGCCTGCGTTCCGGCCGCGAGCACGTAGCCCGCGGGCAGGACCACCGAGTAGTTGTACGTGTTCGAGCTGGTCGGGTGCCGGAAGTTGAAGGAGATCGTGTACTTCGAGGAGTTCTTGGCGATCGAGCTGTTGAGGTGGTAGGTCGACACCCACGTCGCGTTGATCGTGGCCGCGCTGTTGAGCCCGCACGTGCTGGTGCAGGTCGACGAGAACGAGGTCACGTTCTGGGGCGAGGTCGGACCGACGAACACGGAGCTGTTGATCGCGGTCGACGCCTGGACGAGCGGGAAGAACGGTCCCGACGCGTTGAACCAGTTCTCGATCGAGGAAAGGTCGGTCGCCGGGAAGACGGTCGAGTGGGCGAGGTCGAGGCCCAGCTGGCCCCAGAGCTGGCCCACGGACGCGTTGGCGAGGGTCGAGAACGTGGTGTCGTTCCCGAGGTTCGCGACCGTCGAGACCGCGACGGAGCCGTTCCCGATCGCCGGGTTGACGCCGGTGAAGTTGAGCGTCGTCGTGTAGTTCCCGAGCTCGCTCTCCGGCACGGCGGGGACGAGCACGTTGCGGGTGACCGGGGTCGCGGTGGAGACGTTCAGCGCGAACCAGGTCGTCTGGTAGCCGATCGAGGAGAGGATGACGTCGAACTTCTGCGTACCTGAGACGAAGCCCGCGGGGTACGTTCCGACCGCATAGTACCCGCCCGCCGCCGTGGCGGCCGAATAGATGTACCCGTTGGTGGGGTCGTACAGCGTCACGTTGCCCGCGGTGGGCACGTGGGCGCCCGGGTTGGACGCGATGTTGCTGTAGCCGGAAACCAGGTACGAGGAGACGTTCGTGTCGACGATGAGCGTCTGGTCCTTCGTCAGGACCACGCTGGTGTAGTTGTAGGACGTCGTGGGCCCGGGCAGGATGGTCTCGAGCACCCACGTGCCCGGCGGCGCGTAGAAGCTGAACTGGCCGGCCGTCGTGGTGTTGTTCTGGGCCAGCACGAGGCCGTTGTAGGCCGGGTCCAGCAGCACGACATGGGCGTGCGCCTGGATCGCGCCGTCCTCGAAGACCTTGCCCTGGATGCCGGAGGTGTAGGACGTGACCGTGACGTTCGTCACGTACGTGGGGTAGAGCGTCCCCGACGAGAGCATCGTGGCGTTCCAGAACGAGAACACCGGGCTCTGGGTCGCCGGCAGCACGGCGCACTGCGAGCACCCGGGCAGGCTCACGTTGGACTGGGGCGGCACGTAGACGCCCCAATAGCCGGGCGCGAGGTAGCCGTTCGTATTGGCCGTATTGAAGGTGAACTGGCCGCCGGTCGCGACCGTGGTGGTGTAGGTGGCGCCGGTGGCGCGCGAGATCAGGTCGACCGTGACCCCCGCCGGGACGGGCGGCGGCGACACGCCGCCGGGCTGTTCGACGTAGCCGATCAGGGTATAGGTCGACGAACCCGCCGAAGCGTTCTGGACCACTGCCAGCATCGATACCAGCAGCAGGGCCAGCACCGCCCACATGGCGGGGCGATACAGGTCTCGAGCCAACGATTCCACGTCTCCTCTTTCAGCACCTCCCCTAGGGGAGGCGGGCCGCCGAACTTGGCCCCGCTACATATAGTCTTGCCCGCGGGAACTCTCGAGGAGAAATCGCCCGCGTCGGCTCAGCGGTAAATGACCTGGGCCGAGTCGCTCACGCGGCGTCCGGCGCGCTCGCGGAGCACGTGCTTTTCGAACTCCTCGTAGAACTTGAGATTGTCCGCGTCCACCGACGCGTGCACCTGCTTCAGCGCCGCGTCGAAGTGCGCCCGGGTCACCTTCGTCGCCTTCAGGTTCTCCCGGATCGCGGTGAGGCCGGCCTCCCGGCAGAGCGCTGCGAGGTCGCTGCCCACGTACCCCTCGGTCCGCGCGGCGAGGTCGTCCAAGTGGACGTCGTCCGCGAGCGGCATCTTGCGGGTATGCACCTTGAGGATCTCCTTGCGGCCGGCGACGTTCGGCGGCTCCACGTAGAGCAACCGGTCGAAGCGGCCCGTCCGGAGGAGCGCCTCGTCGAGGATATCCGGCCGGTTCGTCGCCGCGACCACGAGCACGCGTTCGAGCGTCTCGAGGCCGTCGATGGACGTGAGGAGCTGGTTCACGATCCGCTCGGTGACCCCGCTCGAGGTCTGCAGGCCCCGCCGCGGGGCGATCGAGTCGATCTCGTCGATGAAGACGATCGAGGGGGACGCCTGTCGCGCCTTCTTGAAGATCATCCGGATCGCCTTCTCGCTCTCGCCGACCCACTTGCTCATCACCTCGGGCCCCTTCACCGAGATGAAGTTCGCCTGGCTCTCGGTGGCCGCGGCCTTCGCGAGCAAGGTCTTGCCGACGCCGGGGGGTCCGTAGAGCAGGATGCCCCGCGGGGGCTCGATGCCGATGTGCCGGTAGACGCCGGGGTTCTTGAACGGCAGCTCGACCGACTCCTCGAGCACGCGCCGCACGCGCTCCAGGCCGCCGACCTCTTCCCACCGGGTGGTCGGGACCTCGACGGCGACGTCCCGGAGGCTCGACGGCTCGATCTGCTTCAGCGCACCGCGGAAGTCGGCCTCGGTGACCTTCATCCGTTCGAGGAGCGAGAGCGGGATCGGCTGGTCGAAGTCGATCTCGGGCAGGTAGCGGCGGAGTGCGCTCATGGCGGCCTCCCGCGCGAGGGAGGAGAGGTCCGCTCCGACGAACCCGTGGCTCTGGGCCGCGAGCTCCTTCAGGATCCGCTCCCGATCGCGGTCGCTGCCGTCGATCGGCATGCCGCGCGTGTGGATCTGCAGGATCTCGAGTCGGCCCTCCATCGTGGGGACGCCGATCTC
>JASHYV010000044.1 GCA_030064695.1 Thermoplasmata archaeon | reverse complement strand
CCGTTCGGCCTGCTCGTCGACCGGTGGCGATGGGAGGTCTTCTCGGGGGCGATCCCCGAGACGGAGTACAACTCGAGCTGGTGGCGGATGCGCGAGGAGTACCAGGGGATCCGGGCCCCGGAGGCCCGGAGCGAGAGCGACTTCGACCCGGGCGCGAAGTACCACGTCCCCGCCAACGTGCCGTACATGCGGTACTTCCTCGCCCACATCCTGCAGTTCCAGTTCCACCGGGGGTTCTACCGCGCCGCGGGCGCCTCCGGGCCGTTGCACCGGTACTCGATCTACGGTTCGAAGGAGGCCGGGCGCCGCCTGAACGAGATGCTGGCGATGGGCCAGAGCCGGCCGTGGCCGGACGCCCTCGAGGTGCTGACCGGCGAGCGCCGCATGGACGCGGAGGCGCTGCTCGAATACTTCGCGCCCCTGAAGCGGTGGCTCGACGAGCAGAACCGCGGTCAACCCGTGGGCTGGTAGGGCAAACGGGATGACCCGCGGGCCGCCCTGAGGGAGACCGTCCATGCTGCTCCATCACGGCGAGAGCCTCCTGCGGAGCGCCTTCGCCGTGCTGAAATCCGGCGTCACCCCGGAGTCGGCGCTCGGTCCAGGGGTCCTCTACCTCACCAATCACCGGCTGGTCTTCGAGAGCGGCCGGGCCGGCCGCTTCGGCCGCCGGACCCCCGCGGCCACGGTGGTCGAGGCGCCGCTCACCGAGGTGCGGGACGTCGGGGTCTCGCGCCGTCGCGTGGGCGCTCCCCGCCTCGAGGTCGTCCTGACCGTCGGGCGACCGGTCTTCGACGTCCTCGAGCCCCAGGAGTGGGCGGCGGCGATCGCGCTCGCGAAGCGCAGCTACCCGCCGCCCGGGATGACGGTCTCCGAGCGGGTCACGATCGAGCGGCAGGTCGTGAAGATCCGGTGCCGCTACTGCGGCACGCTGGGCAACGAGGTCGATGGCCGGTGTCCGTCCTGCGGCGCGCCGCTCTGACGGGACGACTCAGTTCTCGGTGAGCCCGCCGACCGGGGCGGGATCGCGCGGGCCGAAGAAGGAGACCGAGATCCCGCGGGACGGGGACGTGGGGCGGATCGCGCTCACCGCGTGCGCGAGCAGCTCGTAGGCGGCGTCCTCGACCTCGCCCAGGTCCACCGCGCCGGACTCGTGCGCCGGCACGTAGACGCGCAGGACTCCCTTCGAGATGCCGGCGAGCACCTGGCTCGTGCCGTCCCGACGGGCCCAGACGAGCAGTCGGCCCGACGGCCGATCGACCGCACCGACCCATCGGAGGTCGCCGAACCATCGCCCGACCAGCCGGGCGAGGGCCAGCTCCGGGGCCAGCCCGGGCGGCAGCTCGACCCTGGCGATCGCGCGGAGCTCAGGAACCCCGGGCTCCGCAGCCGCTCCGTCGGGATGGAGGGCGCGGTAGCCGTCGTGGGAGCGTTCGATGAGCCCCTCGCGCTCGAGGCGTCGCAGGGCGCGGGAGAGCGACTCGGGGTGCGCGCCGAGCGCGCGCCGGAGTCCGTTGAACGCGATGCGGCCGGGGAGTTCCTGGAGCGCGTTCAGGATCCGTTCGTCGAGCCGGCCCGGCACGCCCGACGGCGGTTCGGAGGTTCCGTCCGACACGACCGTTCTAGCGGGACGCGGTATATGGGCGGGTCGTAACGCGTCGGTTACCGAGTGGGTGTTCGCTTCGGCGAGGATCGGCGCCGATGACGCGATGCGGGCACGTGACCGCGTGACCGGACTCCGCGTGACCCGCTCAATATCGTCGATCGGCCCGTAAGCTCCTCCGACCCCAAGCGGTCGAGAGGAACGGACGATGACGCACGAGTCGGACGAGGACGGCACGAACTACGGACCCTGGATCTGGAGCGCCTACCGAGCCTACAACGAGCTGCTGCGCGAGAAGGTCAAGAAGCGATTCGAGGCCCGCGAGGGCCCATGGATGGAGAAGGTCGCCGACCTGCTCGTCGAGATCGTGAGCGCGCGCTGGGAAGGCGGTCGGAAGAACGAAAAGGCCGTGACCGAGCTCTACCAGAAGCTCGACGCGCTGCTGTCGGAGTGAGGGCGATGCCCGGTCTCCCGCTGCCGTTGAGCCCCCACCCCTCGCCGCCGATCGGGCCCGAGCCCCTGATCCCCCGGCCGTAGGTCCGCTCCCATGCCGCTCAGCGCGGTCGAGCTCGACATCACGCGCGCGATCTCGGCGATCTCCCCCAGCGTCGCCGCCGTGTCGACGCTGAGGGTCAACCGGCGGCGCGGCCGGGGCCCCTTCGCCTTCCCGGCGGCCGCCTCGGCGGTCGTGCTGGACTCCGCCGGCCTCCTCATCACGAACCAGCACGTGGTCGACGAGGCCACCGAGCTCACGGTGCACCTCGCCGACGGGCGCGAGCTGCCGGGCGAAGTGCTGGGCGGCGATGCCGTGACGGACATCGCCGTGGTCCGCGTGGACGCGAAGGACCTCCCCGCCGCGACTCGCGGGAACTCGGAGGAGCTCAAGGTCGGCCAGCTCGTGCTCGCGATCGGCAACGCCCTGGGGCTCCCGGGCAGCCCCACCGTGTCCGCGGGCGTCGTGAGCGCGGTCGGCCGCCCGCTCCCCGGCTCCGACTTCATCTTCGAGGGGCTGATCCAGACCGACGCGGCGATCAATCCCGGCAACAGCGGCGGCCCGCTCGTCGATCTCAACGGCGCGATCGTCGGGATCAACACCGCGATGGTCCCGTTCGCCCAGGGCGTCGGCTTCGCGATCCCGGTCCACGCGGTCGAGCGCATCTCGAGCGAGCTGCGGGCGAAGGGACGCGTCATCCGGCCCTGGATGGGTGTCCAGCTCGCCGACCTCCGGCCCGAGATCGCCCGGCAGGTGGGC
>JASHYV010000043.1 GCA_030064695.1 Thermoplasmata archaeon | reverse complement strand
CTGCCGCCGAGCGCGGTGAGACAGTCGGGTGCCACCATCACGGCCTCGGCCGCCTCGCCGATCCGGATGAGTCGATCGAGCCGATTCACGACGTTGTTCGCCATGTAGCGAGGCCGTTGGAAGTGGAGCCATCCGGCTCCCGTGTAGCCGGAGAGGAGCACGAGGAGGGGCTTGCCTTCGGTCACCCCCGAGGGAGGAGTGTAGACCGGGAGCTCCCGCTCGGTCGGATCGGACCACGGGTTCCCTTCCAGCACGCGGCTCGGGAACCGGTGGACCTCGACCTGGCCCTTCAGCGGGGCCGGGAAGACTCGCTCCGTTCGCGCCTCGATCGGTACCTTCCACGACATCGGCGACCCGAGGTCGATATTGGAGGGGCCCTCAATACCCCGGTGGTCGTCCGGCTCCGCGCATGAGCTCGACTCGGGAACGAGCCGTAGAGCGCTTCCAGGCCCGGATGGCCCGGGTGCGGCGCGACCGCTCCTCCGGCGCCGGGGCCATGACCCAAGCGGTGCTGCGGGCGATCGGGCTGCTGATCGAGTCCCCGGAGGCGCAACGGCGCGGCGAGTGGCCATCGCTGGCGCGGACCGTGGAACGTGAGCTGCGCACCACCCAGACCGCGGTCGGGACCTTGATGCGCTGGGCCGGGGAGTGGTCGGGGTCCGGAAGGTCTGCGCCGCTAGGCTCAGTCACCGCCGCGCGGCGATGGCAGGAACGCGAGGCGCGCCGCCTGCACGACGAGCCCGAGGGGCTCGTCCGCACGGCCCGTCGAGCGATGCCGGAGCGCGCCCGCATCGTCACGATCAGCCGGAGTGCGAGCGTCCGGAACGTCCTGGCGGGGTTGCCGGAGAGGCAACGGCCCGAGGAGGTTGTGGTGCTCGAGAGCCGACCGGGCGGTGAAGGCCGCGCGTTGGCCCGGGACCTCCGAGGCGTCGGAGTTCCGGCCCGCTGGGTGAAGGACGCCGATGGCCCGCACGTCGTGCGCTCGGCGGATCTGGTGCTCCTGGGAGCGGACTCGGTGCTTCCGGGAGGAGATCTCGTCCACAAGGTGGGTACCCGGCGTCTCGTGTCGGCCGCTCGTCGTGCCCGCCGACCGGTGGTCGTGGTGGCCGGGACGTCGAAGTTCGTCGAGCGACCTCGCACGCTTGGCCCGCTGCCGCCTCTCTTCGACCGGACCCCGGGACGCTGGATCGATTGGATCTGGACCGAGCGGGGCGCAAGGCGTCCGCGTCAAGGCCATGAGCCCGCCCGGCCCTCCGGTCCTCGGAACAGGCCATGAGCGCGGGATCCACCGTACCACCGAAGCTCCCCGTGCTGGGCCCGACCGACTTCGACGGGGACCGTCTCCGCCGGAACGGGACGTGGGCGGTGGCGTTCGTCGCGGACTGGTGCCCGTTCTGCCGCCGGTTCCGCCCGGTCTTCGAGACCGCCCGAGGGCGCGGCTCCTTCGAGCTCGCGTACGGCGACGTGACGGACTACGACAGTCCGCTCTGGGAGCGGTTCTCGATCGACGTGATCCCGACCGTCGTGGCCTTCCGCGACGGCGTTGCCGTCTTCCGCGCGAACGGTCGATTCGCGCGGGGCCTCAACGCCTCGGATGTCGACAAGCTGGTCGCCGCACTGGCGACGCCTCCGCCCGCGCCCCCTTGACCGTTCCTCGCCCCGTAGCGCTATAACCCCGCGACCGGCTCGCGCCCCATGTCGATCGCCTCGAGCGGCACGCGCAGCGACGCACGGCCGGTCGCGCTCGTCACCGGCGGGGGCACCGGGCTCGGACGGGCGATCGCGGCCGCCCTCGCCGAGGACGGGTTCAATCTGGCGATCGCGAGTCGCTCGCCGGACCATCTCTCCGCGGGAGCCGCCGACCTCCGGGGACGGGGCGCGCGGGTCCTGACCGTGCCGGTCGACGTGCGCCAGCCGGACCAGGTCGACCGGATGATCGACGCCGTGCGCGCCGAGTACGGGCGCCTCGACACCCTCGTCAACAACGCCGCCGGCAATTTCCCGGCACCGGCGGAGCGGATCACCCCGAACGGATGGCGCGCGGTCGTCGGGATCGTCCTCGACGGCACGTTCTACTGCTCCCGCGCGGCCTTCCCGCTGCTCACGAAGTCCCCCGCTCCGTCGATCGTCAACATCATCGCGTCGTACGCGTGGATGGCCGGGCCGGGGACCGCCCACTCGGCGGCCGCCAAGGCCGGCGTCTTGGCCCTCACGCGCACGCTCGCCGTGGAGTGGGCCCGGCATGGGATCCGGGTCAACGCCGTCGCGCCGGGTCCCGTCCACACGGACGGGACGGACCGACAGCTCTGGGTCTCCGAGGAGATCGTGCGCGCCGTCACCGACGGCGTGCCCCTGGGCCGGTTCGGTACTCCGGCCGAGATCGCCGAGGCGGTCCGGTTCTTGGTCGGTCCCCGATCGAGCTACGTGACCGGGCAGGTGCTCACCGTCGACGGAGGGCAGTGGCTCGGCCAAGGCCCGCTCCACCTCTTGGACTCGGTGCCGCGGCCGCCGCCTTCGGGCGCCGGCTGAACCCGACTCCGCGCTCAGGTCGACGGCACGTTCCGCTCGAGCAGGAAGGTGCCGAGCACCGCGACCCAGAGGTCCGGTCGCGTCACCTGAGGGACGTGACCGCTGTCCTCCAGCGATTGCTCCCGCACGTTGCGCAGTTCTCGGGCGAGCAACGTGGAAATCCGGTGCAGCACCGGCGGGCTCCGGTCGCCGGTCGTGAGGAGCACCGGGATCAGCAGCTCCTGTAGCGGCCCCGGCTCCGGGTCGTAGCTCATCGGGTCGTCGAACTCCTCCGCCCAGCGCTCGGCGTGGGCGACGAGCTGGGCCCGGAACGTCGCGGGGAACCGGTCGAACGCGCCGGGCTCACCGGCGATCCGGTCCGAGAACCGAAGCGCCGCCCCGGTGGGGTCGCCGGAACGGACCAGCGCCTTCACTTGCTCGATCTCCGCGGCAACGAGCTCGCCCTCCGCGGCCCGAGTGGGGTCCCGGCGCAGGAGCCCGTAGAACGGGGGCTCGTGGATCGAGATGCTTCGGACGAGCTCCGGCCGTTCAATCGCCAGTCGCAGTGCGACCGCGCCGCCGTACGAGTGCGCGACGAGATGGGCCGGGAACAGGTTCGCGTCGTGGAGCACGGCCGCCAGGTCGGCCGCATCGTCCGCCACCGGATGCGGTCGTGCGCCGGCGGGACTCGCCCCGTGCCCGCAGCGGTCGTACGCGATCACCTCGAGCGACCGGGCGAGCAGCGGGAGGGCCGCGTCCCAGGTGTGGTGGTCGACCCACGAGCCGTGGATCAGTGCGGTGGGGTCTCCGC
>JASHYV010000042.1 GCA_030064695.1 Thermoplasmata archaeon | reverse complement strand
GTCCGCGTCGGGAACGCGGCCGTCGACCAGTTCCAGCTCGACATCTATGGCGAGTTCCTGGAGGCCGCGCACCTCCTGGCCGAGATCGAACCGAACTCGCTCGAGGGCTACTGGGACGCGGTCGAGCGGATGGTCGAAGAGGTGGCGGACCTCTGGCGCCGGCCCGACCGGGGCATCTGGGAGATCCGCGCCCCGCCGGCCCACTACGTGCACTCGAAGGTGATGGCCTGGGTCGCCCTGGACCGCGGTACCTCGCTCGCGCGCACGTACGGCACCACGAGCCAAGTCGCTCGATGGGGTCGGGAGGCCGAGCGGATCCGGGCCGCCGTGCTCGACCGGGGGTACGACCGGCGGCGGGAGACGTTCCGGCAGGCGTTCGATCGACCGTCCATCGACGCGGCCAACCTGCGGCTCCCGCTGGTCGGTTTCCTCGAGGCGGACGACCCGCGCGTCGCGGGGACCCTGCTGCGCGTCCAGCGCGAGCTCACGCACGGCGCGTTCGTGTACCGGTACGTCGGGGACGACGGGATCCGCGGGGCGGACGGCGCCTTCCTTCCGTGCTGCTTCTGGCTCGTCGACGGCCTGGCCCGGGCCGGGGAGCTCCGACGCGCCCGGCAGAACCTCGATCGACTGCTCCGGGTGGCCAGTCCGCTCGGCCTGTTCTCCGAGGAGTTCGACCCGGGCTCGGGCCTCCCTCTCGGCAACTACCCGCAGGCGTTCACCCACATCGCGCTCCTGCGCTCGGTGCTCTCGCTCGGGCTCGCGAACGTCTCCGGAGAACTCCTCGCGCCGTTCCCGTGGCTGGCCCGCGGCCGGCCGCTCGCCCCGAAGGCGCGCAGCGGGTCGCCGGAGGGGCCGGAGTCTTCCTCGGACGCCGCGTAGCCCACCCGCGCCACAACGGGGTCGCTCGACCTGGGCGCGCATCGCTTGAAACCCGAACTCGCGGCCCCGGCCCTTAACTAGCCGGACCGGCTCGGGTCGGTCGTCGGCGGTCTCCGTGGCTCGATCCTCGATCCGAACCCCTCGCGCTCCGGTCGGATTCCGCGTGAACCGGACGGCGCGCCCAGGCGCCCATCGGTTGCTCGACGTCTTTCCCGGGCTCGATCGGCTGCCCGGGTTCGCCCTGCTGCCGGCCCCGCCCGCGGAGCGGGCCCGGCTCGCGCGTCGGACCTGGGTCCAGGTCGTGCCCGGACCCGTGTGGATGTACGTGGCCCCGCACGCGATCCCGGAGCTCCTCCGACGGGTCGGTTTCCTGCCGTTCACCTCGCCCCGCAACGTGATCGCCGTCGGGCGAGCCCACCTGCACCGGAGCGCGGCGTTCGTGCTCTACCTCGACATCCTGCACGAGCTCGTGCACGTCCTGCAACGAGCGGCCGGGCACGACCTCTGGGTCGAAGGGTACCGCTACGGCGACCGGCCCACCGAGATCGAGGCGTACCGGTTCTCGGTGGCGCTCGCCCGGCGGCAGGGCGCCACCGACGCGTTCCTCCGGGAGTACCTTCGGGTCAACTGGATCTCCGACCGCGAGCACGCCCTCCTGCTCCGGAACGTCGGCGTGAAGGCCCGGTGACCGCGGAACTCGCGACGCCCCACCGTTCGGACTGCCCCCGGTGCGGAGGTCGGCTCGGGCCCCCCGAGTCGAGCGATGTCCACTGCTTCGTGCGCTGCACGCGATGCGGCGAGCGGTACGAGCTCGACGACCCGCAGCTCCTGCCGGACGAAGCCGCGGATCGACCGGTGGTCTAGGGCCGAGGGGTATCCGGCAGGCTTATCCCCCGGGGGGCTCCCCCGGTGCCCATGCCCCCGATCTCCGCCCTGCGCGCGAATGCCAACGCCACCCTCGAGGCCACGATCACGGCCATCTCGGCCCCCCGGAACGTCACGACCTCCCGGGGTCCCTCCCAGGTCGCCGATGCGACGCTGCAGGACGAGTCCGGGACGATCACGCTCACGCTCTGGGGCGGAGACATCGCGAAGTACTCGGTCGGCCAGAAGATCCGGATCACCGACGGCTGGGTGAAGGACTTCCGCGGGAAGCTCCAGGTCTCGATGGGCCGCACGGGCCGGATCGAAGTTCTCGCGTAGCGCGTGGGTTCAGTGGCCCCGCGCCGACGGGCGCCGCGCCGGCCGGGCAACGAGGACCGGACAGGGAGCCCGGTCGACCAGGGAGGAGGAGACGCTCCCTAGGATGAGTCGCCGTCCGGGCGTGAGGCCCCGCGTGCCGACCACCACCAGATCGTACCGGTTCCGCTCGAGATAGTCGACCAGCTGCTCGACGGTCTCCCCGTGCAGCACTACGGAGTCCACCGCCGAGGCGCCGGCCGCCAGGGCCCGCTCCCGGACCTCGTCGGCGACGACCCCGAGCGACCGGGCTCCCTCGCCGACCGGGTAGAGGTGGTCGACCCCCGCCGCCGCGGCGCCGGGCTCGTCCGGACGCACGACCGCGATCGTGAGCGACGCCCCGAACTTGCCCGCGACCTCGACCGCCACCGAGAGGGCGCGGGTCGCGTGCGCCGAGCCGTCATAGCCGACCAGGATCTTCCCGAACATCGCGCGGAGCCCCGTCTCTGGGGAGCCGGGAGAGGCGGCCTCTCCTCTTGAAGCGAACGCCGGGGGCCGAACCGAAGGACCCGCGCAGCCTAGCCGGACGGGGGAGCCTCGCGGTACGGGGCGATGGAGAGCAGCTCCGGCGCGGGGGCGGCCTGGCGCTCCCGGACCGGGTACTGCGTCACGTAGCCGCCGTAGAACGGGATCCGCCCAGCGACCACCGTGCGGAACGCCTCGCGCAGGGCCGCGTCGTTGAGCCCCCGCGTCGGGATGAGGTCGTCGTTCCGGTTGAGGCAGCCCTTGAGCTCGCCGGCGTGCGTGACCCGGATCCGGTGGCAGTTCATGCAGAACTCCGGATTGTAGACGGGATCGACGACCTCCACCTCCGCGCCCCGGAAGAGGTAGATGCGGCGGTGGTGCATCTCGCGGACCAGCACGCGGTCGGCCCGTGACTCCAGCCAGGACTTGACCGAGTCGATGTCGACCGCCCAATCCTTCGGACCCACCAGCTCGGGCATGAACTGGATCAGCTGCAGGCGCAGCCCCGGGCGCCCGCTGACGTAGTCGATCATCTCCGGGATGTGCGGGAGCGTCGGTCGGAAGACCACCATGTTGAGCTTCACCGGCGTGAGGCCCACGTCCACGGCGGCGTCGACGCCCGCGAGGACCGGAGCGAGGGCTCCGCGACGGATCTCCCGGAAGGCGTGCGGGTCGAGCGAGTCCACCGAGACGTTGATCCGCTTCAGGCCGGCGTTGCGGAGCCCCTCTGCGCGGCGCGCCAGCAGCGACCCGTTGGTCGTGAGCGAGACGTCGCCGATGTGGCGGACCGTGCGGGCCACGATCTCCTCGAGGTCGGCGCGGACGAGCGGCTCGCCCCCGGTGAACTTCACGCTGCGGATCTCGAACTCCCGCGCGACGGAGACGATCCGCTCGACCTCGGCGACCGTCATCTCCTCCCCGTGCGGACTGCGCGGGGACGCGACGGGGCCGAGCCCCTCGTCGTGACAGTAGACACAGGAGAAGTTGCACCGCTTCGTGAGGCTGACGCGGAGGTCCGTGACCGGACGACCGACCGAGTCGACCAGCATGGCTCCCCACCGAGCCGGGCCCAGCGTAAAGGGTTGACCGCGGGGCCCGGCCCCTGTCCCCTCGTCCGGAGGAGGCCCCCGATGGTCAGTCGAAGCGCGCGTCGTCGTCCATGCGCGAGATCACCCGGTGGCAGTTCGGGCATTCAACGAGACGCCAGGTCTCCTCGACCACGATCGAGCGCCCGCAGTCCGGGCAGAGGATGCGAGGGGCCTCGCCGGTCATCGGGCGACCGAAGGCGTTCGGCCGTATAGGCCGGCCCGTCGTGGGTTCAGACGATCGGCTTGATGCCGTCCCCACGCCGGCGCGAGGTCGCCGCGAGCACAATGCCGGCCACGAGCAGCAGGACGCCGACGACGAGCACCGCGACGAGGAGCGCGGAACCGATCGGAGTGGGATAATAATCCGGGATCGGCAGGATCCCGCGCAGCGCGGTCAGGTCGAGCAGGAGGCCGACCGCGGTGAGCACGATGCCGATCCCCAGCACGAACTTCCAGCCGGTGCCGGAGACGGTGCCGACCTCGTAGAGGCCTCCCGCCGCGAGCACCTGGTCCTGCGCGACGTCGTCGTCGAACTCGTCGGAGAGCTCCGCGTCCATTCGCCGCTCCCGAGGGGGCCCTTCAACATCAGGGTTGCGTCGGCGTCGGGCGTGGGATCCGGCCAGCCCGGACCAGGGTAGCGAGCCCGGTCATCGTGAGCCAACGGCTCGGTTCGCCCGGCATCTCGAGCTGGAACGGATAGACCGGACCTTTCACTCGGTATCCGGCGCCCTCCGCGAGGTCCGGGTGCACCGCCTCGATCGCCCAGCGCCCATGGGCGTCCCGCTTGGACTCGAGCAGGTCGAGCGCCGGGCCGATCCGGTGGTCCCGACCGTAGCCGAGCCGCGTCAGCGTGTCGAGCCCGACCATCAGGTCGTAGTAGTAGTGCGTGGGGTAGTGGAGTCGGGCCCAGGGTCCGTAGGGCTCACCCTCTCGGAGGAGGCCGCGATCGAGGTAGAACGTGGCGCCCCGTGCGATCGCCGCCCGCATCGGCGCGGGCCGCTCCGAATCGGGGACCACGGCGAAGGCCGCCAGCGCCTCCCAGCCGTCGAGCGTACCGACCTCCGACGGGAAGCAGTGCCAGCCGCCGTCCGCCTTCTGGGTGGCGATCAGCCAGTCGCGAGCCCGGTGCACGCGCGGGTCGCTCCCGTACCCGAAGCGGGTGAGGAAGCGGACCGCGTTGCCGGTGAAGCAGAGCTCGCTCTCCGCACCCCCCAACTCGTCGTCCGGCCGGTCCTGCGCGGCGAACATCAGATCGACCGCGCGGGAGACGCCGGCCGTCGATCGGGTGACGCCCAGATCGGAGAGCACGATAAGCCGCCAGTTCGTGGCGATGTACTTGGGGCGGTACAGATGGGGCGCGTCCAGCTGCTCCGAGTCCCAGGCCCCGCTCGGGAGCTGCTCGGCGAGGATCTCGGCGGCCCAGCCCTCGCGGCCGATGCGAGCCCGACTGTCCACGACTGCGCGATCGGTCTCGGGGAGGCCCGCCACGTCAGTGAGGTATCGGTACCGTACGGAGGCGTCCGAGTCGGTCAGGAGCCAGGACTCGAGCTCCGGGGAGATCGGCTGGGCCATGGGGCGGGGACGCCAGCGCGGTACTTCGCCTAGGCGGTGGCGGTGCGGCGGAAGCTCATTATACGGGGCCCGATGCTCGCACTCCCACGATGTCGCGTCCGGTAGGGGCCGGGGTGCTCACGATCGTCGGTGGGCTGTTCGTCCTCGGCGGGGGTCTGATCCTCGCGATCGTGGGCGCGATCTTCTCCATCTTCTCCTTCTTCTCCGCGCTCTTCTTCATCGGGCTCCTCGACGGGCTCCTGATCCTGATCGTCGGCGTGCTGATGCTCGCCACGCCCCGGCTGCACCTCCTCTGGGGCCTGCTCGCGGTCCTGTTCGCGGTCGTCAGCATCCCGTTCGCGCTCGCCGGCTTCGTGATCGGCTTCCTGCTCGTGCTCATCGGAGGGATCCTCGCGATCTTCTGGCGACCCTCGACGATCGTCCCCGAGGTGCGCGTCATCCCGCCGAAGAGCCCCGCGCCCTAGCGGTCCGGCGGATTCATCCCCCGCCGCACGTTCGCCCGTCCGAGGGGACCATGGCGGCGAGCACGCCCGAAGCACGGCTGCGCCAGCAGGAGAAGTACCGATTCGAGGTCGAGTTCGACGGGCCGAAGGTCGCCGGCCATGTGGTCGACGAGGGACCGCCGACCGGCGGAGGGGCGGGCCCCAATCCCGCCCAGTCGCTCGCGGTCGCCGTCGGCCACTGCATGAGTTCAACGCTCTACGCCTGCTTCGAGCGCGCCCACGTGGCCGTGAAGCCGATCTCGACCTCGGTGCGGCCGATCTTCGGTCGGAACGCGAAGGGGCGCCTCCGGGTCGTGCGGCTCGAGGTCGCGATCCGGGCCGACCCGGTCGATCCCGCCGACCAGCCGAAGGTCGACCACTGCTTCGAGATCTTCGCGGACTACTGTCCCGTTTCGGGCGCGGTCCGGGAGGGGGCGGAGATCGTCCTGACTCCCGTCCGGTCGACCGAACCGGCCGGCATGTGACGGGCCGACCGACCGGGCGCGCAGTCCGTCGCCGTGCCGATCCGCTCGCCGTCATGACTCGGCGCTAGCGACGGCCCCGGGCGAGCGGCCATGACGGGGGTAGAGGAGTTCGGGTTCGGTCTCCTGCTCGGGTTCTCGCTGACGATCCCGCCCGGGCCGATGAACGCGCTCATCGCCTCGCTCTCGGTCCGGTCCTGGCGCGCGGGCTTTGTCACCGGTCTCGGGGCGATGTCGGCGGACCTCGTGCTCGGCCTCCTCGTCTACGGGCTCCGCTCGGTCGTCGATCTCACGGAGTATCTGCGGGTGGTCTATGTCCTCGGGGCGATCGTGATGGGGTACTTCGGCTACCGGCTCTGGGTCCGCCGGAACCTACCGGCCCCGCCGATCGAGGACCCGGTCCGGACCTTCTCCCAGGCGCTCGGGGTCGGGGTCTCGAATCCCGTCCAGATCGCCTGGTGGCTCACGGCCGGCCTCGCCTTCGCCTACCTGGGCGGGCTCATCCTGTTCGTCGGGCTGTTCTCCGCCATCCTGGTCTGGATCCTCGTCTTCCCGACGGTCATCCATCGCGGCAGCCGGCGGTACCCGGCGATGCGCAACGCCGTGGCGGTCGTCTCGTGCGCGATCCTCTTCGGCTTCGCGGCCTACTTCGTCTACCTGGCGCGGTAGCGCCGGCGTTCAGACGCCGGGTTTCAGCCGGGCCGCGTACTGCTTGCGGAACTTCGCGACCTTCGGAGCGATCACCGCGGCGCAGTACGCGCGCTCGGGGTGGAGCCGGAAGTAGTTGCGGTGGTACTCCTCGGCCGGAAAGAACGTCGAGGCGGGCGCGATCTCGGTCACGATCGGGTGGCGGTACAGCTTCGCGGCCTCGAGCTCCTGCTTCACCTGGAGCGCCGTCGCCTGCTGCGCCGGGGAGTGGTAGAAGATCGCGGACCGGTACTGCGTGCCCACGTCGTGGCCCTGCCGGTTCAAGCTGGTCGGATCGTGCGTCGTGAAGAAGATCGTCAGGAGGTCGTGGTAGGAGATCTTCCGCGGGTCGAACACGATCTCGGTCGCCTCCGCGTGGCCCGTGGTGTCGGTGCAGACGTCCTCGTAGGTCGGGTTCGCCTTCGTGCCCCCGGTGTACCCGGGGTTGACGCTCACGACGCCGTCGAGGTCGCTGAACACCGCCTCGGTGCACCAGAAGCAGCCCGACGCGAGCGTCGCGACCTCGGAGCCCGGGGGACGATCGGCCATCCCTCTCGACCCGCCTCGAAGGCGCTTAGCGCTTGCCCCGTGGCTAGGGTGGGTTCCGGCTCCCGGCGAGAACGGCGGCCGGGGCGAACACCCCGAGGATCGGTACGAGCAGAAGGACGTAGCCGATGTCCGGGATCGTCACCAGCTCCGCCACGAACGGCCCGATCAGCACCAGGAGCAGGAGCGCGTAGGCGATGCCCCCGGCCGCGTAGGCGCCGCGCTGGAAGCGACCGGCCGCGAGCCCCAAGCCCAGCACGATCCCCACGCCTCCGATCCACCCGAGCCAGAAGCCCGCCAGCGCGGTGTACGCTCCGAGCGGCTGCTGCGACTTGAGGCACGTGATGATGTGGCTCGCGGCGCCGTGCGCGCAGGCGACCAGGCTCGACGAGTTCCCGACCACGATCCCGGCAGAAACGAGCAGCAGGAGGAATCCGATCGACCCGATGAGGCACAGGATCGACGCGATCCAGAACCGGCTGTCGACTTTGCGGAGCGCGGCGTAGGCCCTCCGGTAGAGGAACAGGGAGACCAGCAGGAGCAGCGCGCCGATCAGGACGAGGTAGCCGAGCACCTGGACGAACCCGCTCGCGAACGTGAAGAATCCGCCGGGGTCGAACTCGACCAGAAGGACGAAGATTGCCGGTACCACGATCGCCGCGAGCGCCCCAGCGAGACCGAAGCCCGCGCCGATGCCGAGACGGAACGTTCCCTTCTCGTCGAGCTTCGCCCGCTCCACCGCCGAGGTCGCCATGTTGGGAGCTCCGCGGCGCCTCGGAGGGCCGGCCGGGTTATCTAGGCTGCGACGGCGGGGCGAGGGGCTTCCGACTCGCGGCGGGCTCCTCGGAGACCGACCCGCGGGAGCGCACCGGAGGTGCGGAGACGCCAAATAGGGGTATCGAAATGTCGATATCGGAAAATCGAGCCCATGTGGGGGATGCGCAAGAAGCGGGGTCTGCGGAACTGGATCGTCCGCGTCCTCCGCCGGCAGCCCCGGAACGGCGCGGAGATCATGGACGACGTGGAAGTGATGACCCAGGGCTGGTGGCGACCCTCCCCCGGCTCGGTCTATCCGCTGCTCGAGGAGATGGTCGCCGAGGGTACCGTCACGAAGCGGGAGGATGGCCGGTACGAGCTCGTGGGCGGCGGGCGCGAGGGGATGCCCTGGGAGTTCGAGCGGCCGCCGCGCGGTCCCCGGAACCCGGCCGACGTCGTCCGGGAGCTCTCGGGCCTCACCGCCTACCTCGAAGATCTCAAGCGCTCGGAGCCGACGGTCACGAACTCATTCCAGAACGATCTCGACGCGGTCGCCGAGCGACTGCGCCGGCTGAGGAACTCGTAGGAGCACACACAACCATGGCGACGAAGGCGGTCATCACCGACAAGCTGACGAAGGTGTACGGCGGGAAGATCAAGGCGGTCTCCGAGGTGTCGATCCAGGTCGACCCCGGGGAGGCGTTCGGCTTCCTCGGCCCCAACGGGGCCGGCAAGACGACGACCGTCGGGATGCTGACGGCCGGGCTCCGGCCCACCTCGGGCAGCGCGATCGTCGACGGCCTCGACGTGATGCGCCAGCCCGAGCTGGTCAAGAAGCGGATCGGCGTGATCTTCCAGGAGTCGACCGCGGACGGCGACCTCACGGGCCGCGAGAACCTCGAGGTCGCGGCGGGCTGCTTCCAGGTCGGCCGCGCGGAGGCGCGGACCCGGTCGGAGTCGCTCATCGAGCGGATGCAGCTCTCCGAGGCGGCCGATCGCCTGGCGAAGACCTACTCGGGCGGCATGCGCCGCCGGCTCGAGCTCGCGGTCGGCCTCATCAACCAGCCGAAGATCCTGTTCCTCGACGAGCCGACGCTGGGCCTCGACCCCCAGGGCCGGGCCGGCTTCTGGGATTTCGTGCAGAAGCTCCGGAAGGACACCGGGCTCACGGTGTTCGTCACCACCCACTACTTGGACGAGGCGGACACGATGTGCGACCGGATCGCGATCATCGACCACGGCCAGATCGTCGCGACCGGCTCCCCGGGCGAGCTCAAGGACCGCCTGGGCGGCGACATCATGAGCCTCCGGACCGCGGCCGGCGCCCCGGA
>JASHYV010000041.1 GCA_030064695.1 Thermoplasmata archaeon | reverse complement strand
GGATCGTTCGCCTCCTCGCCGGGCCAGAAGCGGAGGTTCTCGAGCATCATGAACTGCCCGTTCTGGAGCCGGGTCGTGAGCTCGATCGCGTGGACCCCGGTGGGGTCGTCGGCCAGCGGAACGGGCTGTCCGAGGAGCGCGCTGAGTCGGTGGACGACCGGCCGCAGGGAGAGCGCCGGGTCCCGGCGCCCGTTCGGCCGGCCCAGGTGGCTCATCAGGATCGAACGGGCGCCCGCGGCGCGAAGATGATTGAGCGTCGGCATCGCCTCGACGATCCGACGGTCGTCGGCGACCTGGCCCGCCGGGTCGAGGGGGACGTTGAAGTCGACGCGGACCAGGACGCGACGCCCCTTGAGGGGGGCGGAGCCGATGCCGCGCTTCTCCGGCACGGCCCCGGGAGGGGCCCCGCGCTAAGAGGGTTGTGCTCGCCGGTCCCTCGTGCGGGCCTCGACCTCGTGGATCACGGCCCGCGTGGCCGGCAGATCCAGCCCGTGCGCGACGGCGGTCCGGAGGATTGTCTCCGAGATCGCGTCGATCTCCGTGGGCCGGCCCCGGTCGAGGTCCTGGAGCATGCTCGACCGATTGGCGGCGGTCGCCGCCACCACGTGCTCGAAGCTCCCGACGAGCTCTGCGTCGGAGAAGTGGATCTCGAGCGAGGCCGCGGCCCGGCTCGCCTCCCGGAGGAGATCCAGCGCTCGGGTCCGATAGGGCTCCTCCGCGAGCCGGCCGTTCTCCACCCCGGCGAGCGCCGTGACGGGGTTGATCGCCGCGTTGAGGATGGCCTTGCGCCACAGCTCGCGCGGGAGGTCCTCGACGCGCCGGACCGGCAGACCCGCCGCGGGCAGCAGATCGGCGAATCGCTCCGTCGCGGCGTGGGCCTCGCCCGCCGTGGGGCTCGAGGCGAGGAGCAGCTCCCCGGCGCCCCCGGGACGGACCCGACCGGGAGCGACCCAGGTGGCGGGCACGGAGTTCACCGCCCGCACGATCCACGCCTCGGGGCGGGACCAGCCGGCCCGTCGGAGCGCCTCCGCGACCGGAGGCTCGATCCCGAGCCCGTTCTGCGGGAGGAGGACCGGGGTCGGCGCGAGCCCCGAGCCCAGCGTCCCCGCCGCCAGGGCCGTGTCGTAGGCCTTGACCGCCAAGATCGCGGCATCGGCCCGGGTGCCGGGCGGGATCGCCGAGAGTGCGCGGACCGCGGCGTGGCGAGGGGGTTCGGAGTCGACGGTGATCCCCTCGGTGTCGATCCGGGCGACCCAATCCGGACGGGTCACCACTGTCACCTCGTGGCCGGCCCGGGCGAGCTCGGCGGCGAACAGCGAGCCGATCGCCCCGGCGCCGACGACGAACAGCCTCACCGGGCGGTCTCGCTAGCCGAGCTTCCGGACGATGTCGGAGAGGCCGGGTTGCTGGCCCCAGTCCCGGCGCAGGAGCTGGAGCAGCTCCTCATAGTAGCGGACCTGCTCTCGGGCCTGGCGTACCTTGAGCCCCAGGTACTCCTCCTCCCGGCGGAGGCGCGCGACCTCCTGGGCGATCTCCCGCTGGGAGGCAGCGAGTGTCTCCTCCTTATCGACCAGAGTAAGGAATCGCCGTCGTGCCACGGGTCGCCTCCGCCACCACCGGCCTGCGCCGCATATCCACCATCGCGTCCCCGGTCGTCCGCAGCCGATCCAGCTCCTGCTTCACGCGGCGGAGCCGTTCCTCGGCCCGTCGTCGTCGCTCGCGGATCTCCTCCAGCGAGCGGGCGAGGAGTTCCATCCTCCGTCGCCACTTGTCCCGCTCCTGCACGCTCAGCAGGACGGAATCGACGTCGACCATGGGCGCGCCGCGTATCGGACACGAACGCGAATCAACCTTTCGGCCCACCCGAGAGGCGCCACGTTTTAGCCCCACCGCGGGTGGGCCGGCCGACATGAGCGCGCTCGGCAAGATCGCCGTCCTGGGAGCCGGCAACATCGGGGGGTCGCTCGCCCAGCGGCTTGCCGAGATGGACCTCGCGGACGAGGTCGTCCTGATCGACATCATCGACGGCCTGCCGCAGGGGAAGGCGCTCGACATCCAGGAGTCGGCGCCGATCCTCGGCTTCTCGACGCGCGTCACCGGGTCGACCTCGCTCGACGCGATCGCCGGCGCCGACGTGGTCGTGGAGACCGCCGGCTTGGCCCGCAAGCCCGGCATGAGCCGCTCGGACCTCCTGGAGAAGAACGCGTCGATCGTGAAGGGACACGCCGAGGCGCTGCGCGCGAAGGCGCCGAAGGCGGTCGCCGTCGTCGTGACCAACCCGGTCGACGTGATGACCTACTACTTCTGGCAGCGGAGCGGCCTCCCGCCCACCCGCGTGTTCGGCGAGTCCGGCACGCTCGACACGGCCCGGTTCCGGACGTTCGTCGCGGAGGCGCTCCACGTCGCGCCGCGGGACGTGACCGGGTTCGTCCTCGGCACGCACGGCGACACGATGGTCCCGATCCTCTCGCTCACGAGCGTCTCGGGGGTCCCGCTCGCGCGGCTCCTGCCGGCCGACCGGCTCCAGCAGATTGTCGAGCGGACGAAGCAGGGCGGCGGGGAGATCGTGAACCTCCTCAAGACCGGGAGCGCCTTCTACGCTCCTTCCGCCTCCCAGGCAGAGCTGGTCCGCGCCATCGCCCACGACGAGCACCGGCTCCTCCCGGCCGCCGTCCACCTGGACGGGGCGTTCGGCGAGCGCGATGTCTACGTTGGGGCCCCGGCCGTGATCGGGCGGAGCGGCATCGAGCGCGTGGTCGAGGTCGACCTGAGCCCAGCGGAGCGCGACGCCTTCCAGGCCAGCGTCCGGGCGGTCCGAGAGGACCTCGCGA
Organism: Thermoplasmata archaeon; assembly: GCA_030064695.1. The sequence goes on along the minus strand of JASHYV010000041.1, from coordinate 900 downwards.
TCCTCGCGAAGCTCCCGGCCTAACGGACCATGGCGGAGCCCGCGTCCCCCGATCGGAACCGGCCCGTCGAGGCGGTGGAGATCAAACGCCGCCTCGCGACGCTCCGCTACACCACCGACTCGAAGGACCACGCTCACATCACCGTGAAGCCGGAGATCTGCGCCCGCTGCCCGCACTCGTTCTGCACGTTCGTCTGCCCCGCGAAGTGCTACGAGCGGATCGAGGGCCGGCTGGTCTTCCGCTACGAGGACTGTGTCGAGTGCGGCGCCTGCGACATCGCCTGCGACCAGGGGTCGGTCACCTGGACGCTGCCCCGGGGTCCGTACGGCGTCCGGTACGCCTACGGTTGAGCCGCGACGGGTCCGGGCATCGACCACTCGAAGAGCAGCTTAAAAGCCCCGAGTCGGGCTCGCTCCGCGCGGGAGTTCCCGTTACGACGACCGTCCCTTCGTCCCCGGAGACCCCCTCGCTCTTTCCCTACCGGGTCCGGCCGGGCCAGGACGCGATCCTCCGCGAGGTGCGCGACCTCGCGGAACGCGGGGGACCGCTGCTGCTCAACGCCCCCACGGGCACCGGCAAGACGGTCGCGACGATCGCTCCGCTCCTCGAGCACGCCGTCCGCGCGGACCACAAGATCCTGTACCTGGTCCGCACCCACTCCCAGGAGGTCCAGGTGCTCCACGAGGCGCGCGCCATCTCCCATCGGCTCGACCGTCCGGTCCTCGCGGTGGGGCTCCAGGGCCGGGCGCGCCGCTGCTTCCTGCTCGAGAACGTCGCCGAGATGAAGGGGGCGACCGCCGAGGAGCACGGAAAGCTCTGCGCGGACCGGAAGCGGGCGACCGAGCGGGCCATGAAGGGCGAGGCGCCGGTGGCGCCGCCCGCCGAACTTCCCGAGGACGG
>JASHYV010000040.1 GCA_030064695.1 Thermoplasmata archaeon | reverse complement strand
TCAACGTCCTCGAGTTCAAGCAGCGCTCGTTCTCGTTCGAGCGGCTGGTCGAGCTCGCCGGGGAGCGGTGGGCCGTCTTCGGCCGGACCGAGACGGAGAGCGAGAGCCAGTTCCGTCCGCGCCTCGTCCACCTCAAGGTCGCCGTGCCGCTCGCCTGGGTCGTCCACGATATCGAGAACGACCTGCTGGCCGTCGCCCGGGACGGCTCGACGCTGCCGGTCCGGCTCACCGAGCCCGTCGTCGAGGTGGGCGCCGAGCGGACCGAGTTCTCCGAGCAGGGGATCGAGTGGCGACGCGGGACCGGGCCGAAGGGGGTCCTCGTCTACGCGCCGGCCGAGCTCGCGGACGGGCTGCTGAGCCCGACCGGCTACGCGGCGTTGGGGCTCTGAGGGCGGCGCCCGCGCGGGCCCCCCGGGCGGCCGGGGGGGCCCCGGCCGATCGGGCGGGCGGTCGCCGCAGGTCGAACCGGTCCGCGTTCATCACCTTGGTCCAGGCGGCCACGAAGTCCTGGACGAACTTCGCCGGGGCGTCGGCGGCCGCGTACACCTCGGCGAGGGCCCGGAGCTCGGAGTTCGAGCCGAAGACGAGGTCGACCCGGGTGCCGGTCCACCGGACCGCGCCGGTCGCCCGGTCCCGACCCTCGAACACGTTCTCGTCCGACGTCGGGGTCCACTCGGTCCGCATGTCGAGCAGGTTCACGAAGAAGTCGTTGGTGAGCGCCCCCGGCCGCCGCGTGAGGACGCCGTGCGGAGCGCCGCCGTAGTTCACGTTCAGCACCCGCAGCCCGCCCACCAGCACCGTCATCTCCGGCGCGGTCAGGGTCAGGAGCTGCGCCCGGTCGAGGAGGAGCTCCTCGGCCGGCACGGAGAATCGCGCCCGGAGGTAGTTGCGGAAGCCGTCCGCCGCCGGCTCGAGATGGTCGAACGACTCCACGTCGGTCTGATCGGGCGTCGCGTCCGTCCGGCCGGGCGCGAACGGCACCGAGACCTCGTGGCCGGCCGCCTTCGCCGCCCGTTCGACGCCCACGCCCCCGGCGAGCACCACGAGGTCGGCGAGGGAGATCCGGCGGCCGTCGGACCGGGAGGCCGCGAACTCCCGCTGAAGGCGCGCGAGCACCGCGAGCACCCGGCGCAGCTGGGCGGGCTGATTGACCTCCCAGTCCTTCTGAGGCGCCAGGCGGACGCGAGCGCCGTTCGCGCCGCCGCGCTTGTCGGAGCCCCGGAACGTGGAGGCCGAGGCCCAGGCGGTGGCGACGAGCTGCGCCACCGTGAGGCCCGAGGCCGCGATCCGCGCCTTCAGCTCGGCGATCTCCCGCGGGCCGACCAGCGGGTGATCGACCGGGGGCACGGGGTCCTGCCAGATCAGCACCTCGGCCGGGACCTCGGGCCCGAGGTAGCGGGCCCGCGGGCCCATGTCGCGGTGCGTGAGCTTGAACCAGGCGCGCGCGAAGGCGTCCGCGAACTCCTCGGGGTGCTGCAGGTAGCGTCGCGCGATCTTCTCGTAGATCGGATCGAACCGCAGCGAGAGGTCCGTCACCAGCATCGTGGGCGCGTGCCGCTTCGACGGGTCGTAGGCGTCGGGCACCGTCTCCGCGTCGCCCTTCGCCGTGAACTGGTAGGCCCCGGCGGGGCTCTGCGTCAGCTCCCACTCGTAGCCGAACAGGTTCTCGAGGAAGTCGCTGCTCCACTTCGTCGGCGTGGCGGTCCAGGTGACCTCCGGGCCGCCCCCGATCGCGTCCGGGCCGACGCCCGAGCGGAACCGGCTCTTCCAGCCGAGGCCCATCTGCTCGAGCGGAGCGGCCTCGGGTTCCGGGCCGACCAGCTTCGGGTCGCCCGCCCCATGCGTCTTGCCGAAGGAGTGGCCACCGGCGATGAGCGCCACCGTCTCCTCGTCGTTCATCGCCATCCGCTTGAACGTCTCGCGGATGTCCCGCGCCGCCGCGCGGGGGTCCGGGTTCCGGTTGGGGCCTTCCGGGTTCACGTAGATGAGGCCCATCTGGACCGCCGCGAGCGGGTTCTCGAGCTGGCGGTCGCCCGTGTACCGCTCGTCGCCCAGCCAGGTCCGCTCCTTCCCCCAGTAGACGGACTCGTCCGGCTCCCAGACGTCGGGGCGCCCGCCACCGAAGCCGAAGGTACGGAACCCCGTCGACTCGAGCGCGACGTTCCCGGCGAGGATGATGAGGTCGGCCCAGGAGATCCGCCGACCGTACTTCTGCTTCACCGGCCAGAGCAGGCGCCGCGCCTTGTCGAGGCCCACGTTGTCCGGCCAGGAGTTGAGCGGCGCGAAGCGCTGCTGCCCGCCGCCGGCGCCTCCGCGGCCGTCGCCGACCCGGTACGTACCCGCCGAGTGCCACGCCATCCGCACGAACAGTCCGGCGTAGCTCCCGAAGTCGGCCGGCCACCAGGGTTGGCTGTCCGTCAAGACGGCGTGCAGGTCCCGCTTGAGCGCCGCGAAGTCGAGCTGCTGGAACTCCTCGGCGTACCGGTACGCCTCGCCCATCGGGTCCGAGAGCGACGAGTTCTGGCGGAGGAGCCGGAGGTTCAGCTGGTGGGGCCACCAGTCGCGGTCGGACCGCATCCCGAGGCTCGTCGTTCCGTGCACGACCGGGCACTGGCCGCCGCTCCCGTCCCCCTCTGCGCTCATGTTGCGCTCCCCCGTGGCACCGGGGGTCATCCGGACCCGCCTCTTGTGGCTACCGTAGGTACCGAGGGCGTCCGGAGAGGGTACCGGGCGCCGGCGACCGGGACCGCTCAGCGGTCGGGCGACGGGCGGAGGTACCGCTCGAGGGCCGCCGCCAGCAGGCCGCCGATGATCGGGGCGACCCAGAAGATCCAGTCCTGCTCGATCGCCCAGCGGCTGCCCGGCCACGCCGCCGCGAGCAGCGCGGGCGCGAAGCTCCGCGCCGGGTTCACGGAGGCCCCGTCGATCGGGATGGCGATCAGGTTCGTCATCGCCAGCGTGAGGGCGATGCCGACCGGCGCCAAGTTCTTGGTCGACCCGTCGGGGCGCGTGGAGAAGAGGACGACGAACACGAGGACGAACGTGAGACCGACTTCGAGCAGGAAGACCGAGCCCAGGGCGACGGTGTACGGCGAACCGTTGCCCGAGTAGCCCTGGGAGGCGATCGCGGTCCGCTGCGCTCCCGCGAACAGCCCCGCGTTCCCGTAGGCGACGCCGGCGACCAGCGCGGCGGCGGTGATGCCGCCCAGGATCTGCGCGAGGATGTACGGGATCACGTCGCGGCGCGGCAGGCGACCGGCGATCCAGGCCCCGAGGGTGATCGCCGGGTTGAAGCAGGCGCCCGAGATGTCGCCGAAGGCGTACGCGGCCCCGAGCACGCCGAACCCCAGGGCGAGCGAGGCGACGAGGTCGACCTCGAGCGATCCGCCGGTGGAGTTCTGGCTGAAGACGACCCCGCCCGCGATGCAGAGGACGAGAACGTAGGTGCCGACGAACTCGGCGAGGTACCGCTGGCCCCTCGACCAGGTCATGTCAACCGGTGACCCGGTATGCGCCTATTAGAGCTTAACGCGAAGCACCGCGTGGGGCGAGCTCGGTGACTCGCCTCACCGAGGTTGGTGGGCTCAGCGTTCAACTAACAGAGGGCCAACTCGGATGCGGTCCAGAGGTACGATCGGCGCATCCGGGGACATTGCACGACGGCTCGTTGGCCGCGAGCCCGAATCCCTCCGGGCTTGACCGTGTGGGGTACCCGAGCTCGAACACGGCTTGGCGGGTACGCCCTCGGCTCCGGACTGGGCTGGATCAGAATGTACACGACGTGGATCTACCCGAGAACGGAGTGTCGTACGCCTGCGGAAGTGGCGCAATGCGTCCGAATCGGGTTCTGGATCTCCCAGCTCGAGGTCTGGCTGGGGCTGACCCTGATCGTCGCCGAAGGCGGGCTTCTCGTTTCGACTCGCGTCGGGCGTAGGACGGGAGGCGGGGCTCCCCCGCCTTCGAAGGCCCCCTCCGATCAGTGCCGGAAGTGTCGCGACGGCATGGGCCGGCCCGTGGCCGTTCGGGCGGGGCGGCCGGCCCGTTTCGAATCCACCCTGCGTCGCTCCGGGTGGACACGCTCTGCCTGGGCACGGGTCCGCCGGGGGAGGGGTGCCGTCGTGCGCACCGGAGAGCGGCCCGGGGCCGCAGACGATGGGATGCCGGCGGACCGGCGACGCCCTCCGGACCACCCCCCCGGGGCGGCATCGGGGAGGGACGAGCGCGGAACGGGGGCGAGCGTCGGATCCGCACCG
>JASHYV010000039.1 GCA_030064695.1 Thermoplasmata archaeon | reverse complement strand
GCGGTCGGGCGCTGAACCGGCTCGCGGTCGAGGGGCAGATCGAAGGCTCGATCCACATGGGCCTCGGCCAGGTGCTCGGCGAGACGATGAGCTACCGGGGCTCCCGGCTGTTCAACCCGTCGCTCCTGGAGTACAAGATCCCGATGCCGCAGCAGATGCCGGAGGTCGAGATCCTGCTGGTGGGCGCGGACGACCCGGAGGGGCCGTTCGGGGCGAAGGAGGCCGGCGAGGGTCCGCTGATCGCCACGCTGCCGGCCGTCGCCAACTCGCTGTACGACGCGATCGGCGTCCGGTTCTTCGAGCTCCCGATCACGCCGGACCGGGTGCTGCGCGGACTCGACCATCGCCGGGCCGAGGGGCGGACCTGGAAGGGGGTCTAGGCCGTGCACCTCGACGCCTTCGAACTCCACCGCCCGACGACCGTCGAGGAGGCGGTCGCGATCGCCGCGGACCATCCGGGGGCCTTCGACTTCCTGGCCGGCGGCACCGACCTCCTGCCGAACTACAAGATGCACATCAACCTCCGACCGCACCTGATCGCGCTCGAGGACGTGCGGGAGCTGCGGGGCCGGTCCGGCGCGCGCATCGGCGCGATGGAGCGGCTCGCCGATCTCGACTCCGACGTGCGGCTCCGGGCCGACTACCCCGTCCTCGGCGACGCGGTCCGCGAGGTCGCGACGCCGCTCGTGCGGGCCAGCGGCACGGTGGGCGGCAACCTGCTCGTGGAGACCCGGTGCTTCTTCTTCAATCAGAGCTACTTCTGGCGGGCGAGCCTGGGATTCTGCCTCAAGGCCGACGGGGATCGGTGCCACGTCGTACCCCAGAAGGAACGCTGCTACGCGACGTTCTCCGGCGACCTCGCGCCGGCACTGATGGTCCTGGGAGCGGAGGTGGAGATCGCCGGTCCCGACGGCCGGCGGCGGATCGCGCTGTCGGACCTGTACGACGCGGCGGGGGACGGGATCCGCCGCGTCACCCTACGCCCCGGCGAACTGGTCGTCGCCGTCCACCTGCCGCCCGACGCGGCGGGGGCACGAGGACGGTACCGGAAGCTCCGCGTGCGTCCCTCCTTCGACTTCCCGGAACTGGGGGTCGCCGTCGCGGGCCGCTGGGACGGCGACCGGGTCGATGCGCTCCGCATCGCGGTGGGCGGCGTCGAGACCCGACCGCGCGGCTTCGACGAGCTCACGGGACCGCTCGCGGGCCGACCGCTGACGGACGAGTCGATCGGCCACCTGGCCGCGACGATCGAGCGGCAGCTGCGCCCGGTCCACAACACGTTCCTGCTGCCCGACTATCGCCGCCGGATGATCGGCGTCTACGTGCGCCGGGCGGTCGCCGACGTGCGGGAGGGCCGCGCCGGATGACGTCGGGGCCGCGGCGCTCCTTCGAGCTCGTGCCGGTGCGACGTCTCCTCGCGCACGAGCGGATCGATCCCGCCAAGGTGGACGAGCTCGTCGCGGAGTTCGTCTCGAGCGGCGTCTTCTCGGACCCGATCTGGGTGGCGCGCGGGAGCCTCGTGATCTTGAACGGCCACCACCGCGTCGCGGCGATGCAGCGGCTCGGCGGCGAGCGGATCCCGGCCTGGGTCGTGGACTACGACGACCCCGGGATCGCGCTCGACCGGTGGTCGCCCGGCCCGCCGATCGCGAAGGCGGAGGTCGTCCGCCGCGCGCGGGCCGGCGAGCTGTTCCCGCCGAAGACGACCCGGCACCGGTTCGCCGTCGAGCCGCCGGCCCACCCCACGCCGATGCGCGAGCTGCTGCCGCGGGCGCGACCTCACGCCCGGGCGTCGCGGCGGTCCCGCTCCGCGGGCGCCGACGGCGGCGCCGAATAGGGCAGCGGCAGGCTCCCGTCCGCGAACCGGCGGATCGTCGCCGCGAGCAGCGCGATCTCGACGGGACGGAGGCGCTCGCGAAGCGAGGCGGCGGTGTCGTCCGGTTCGATCGGGACCCGCTCCTGCGCGAGCGGCGGTCCCGCGTCGATGTCGCTCGAGACGAGGTGGACGGTCACGCCGGTCTCCCGCTCGCCGGCGGCGAGCACCGCGGCGTGCACGCGCTCGCCGTACATCCCCGGGCCGCCGTAGCGGGGCAGCAGCGACGGGTGCACGTTGACCGCGCGCCCGCGCCAGCGCTCCACCCAGTCGGGCGGGAGGATCGAGAGGAATCCGGCGAGCACCACGAGCTCGACGCCCTGGTCGAGGAGCTCCTGGGTGAGCTGCATCGCCCACGCCTCCCGGACGTGGCCCTGCGGCGGCAGCACGAGCGTCGGGAGGCCGCGCTGGCGGGCGCGCTCCACCGCGCGCGCCCCGGGGCGGTCCGAGACGACGAGGGCGATCCGGGCCGGCAGGTGCTCGCCGAGCGCGAGCTCGGCGAGGCCGTCGAGGACCGTACCCTCACCCGAGGCGAGGATCCCGATCGCGAGCCGGCGCGCCACGCCGGTCGGAGCGGGCCGAAGTTGAAGAGCGTGGCGGGCGCGGACCGTCCGCTAGAGCATCACGCGGAGGTTCAGCTTCTCGGTGAGCTCCTTGTACCGGTTCCGGATCGTGACCTCGGTCACGCCCGCGACCTCGGCCACCTCGCGCTGGGTGCGGCGCTCGCCGCACTGAACGCTCGCGATGTAGATGGCGGCGGCGGCGACTCCGGTGGGCCCGCGACCGCTCGTGAGCTCGCGCTCGGTCGCCTCCTTCAGGATCTCGTTCGCCCGCGTCTGGATCTCGCCCTTCAGCTTGAGCTCGGAGCAGAACCGCTGGATGTAGTCCTGCGGCCGCGTCGGCATCAGCTTGAGGTGCAGCTCGCGGGTCATGAACCGGTACGTGCGGCCGATCTCCTTCCGGCCGATGCGGGACTTCGACGCGATCTCGTCGAGCGTGCGGGGGACGTTGCACTGGCGGCAGCTGCCGTACAGCGACGCCGCGACGACGCCCTCGATCGACCGGCCCCGGATCAGGTTGCGGTCGACCGCCTTGCGGTAGATCATCGCCGCCGTCTCGCGCACGTTGCGCGGGAGCGCCATGCCCGAGGCGATGCGGTCAAGCTCGGCGAGGGCGAACGCGAGGTTCCGCTCCGTCGCGTTCGAGACCCGGATGCGGCGCTGCCACTTGCGGAGCCGGTAGAGCTGCGCCCGGTTCCGCGTCGGGATCGACTTCCCGTACGGGTCCCGGTTCTTCCAGCCGATCTCCGTGGAGAGGCCCTTGTCGTGGATCGTGAGCGTGGTGGGGGCGCCGGTGCGGGCGCGCTTCTCGCCCTGCTCGGCGTCGAACGCCCGCCAGTCGGGTCCCTGGTCGATCATCGACTCCTCGAGGACGAGGCCGCACTCGTCGCAGACGAGCTCGCCCCGCTCGTAGTCGCGGGTGAGATGCGACGAGCCGCAGCTCGTGCACCGCGTCGGGACGGCGAGGTCCTCCGGTCGGCCCGCGGGCTTCTCCCCGTTCGGCGTCGAGGCTCCCTCTTGCACGCTGGTACCCCCTTCTACTCCCTCAGGACCGTCGAACCGATCCCGCGGAGCGCCTCCGCGGGGCCCGGCGCCCGTCGCGGCCGGATCGAGAGGTACGGGCGGGAGACCGGACCGAAGACCCGAACGACCCGGCCCTCGAAGGCGCCCCGCGCCTCGGTGACGCGGGTGCCCTCGGGCGCGAACTCGGCGCCCGGAGCGCGGACGACGACGTGTCCCGCCGGGGTGATGGCCACGATCGTGCCTACCTCGCGCGCTGACGGCCGTCCGACGGTCCGCGACAAGTGGTATAAAGGACTTGCGATATGTATTAAAGCGTTACGGTCGCGGTCGGGGGCGGGATCGACTGCGGCTCGACTGGGCGTCCGGGTCGTCGCCCGAGAGCGAGTCCGGGGGGTCGAGGGAGTCCGGCGGGACGTACGGGACGAGGATCGATCGGCGGAGGGGACGCAGGGGCGGTTCCGCGTCCGGAGCCCCGTTCGGGGTTCCCTCGGCGGTCGCCTCGTCGTCCCCGACCGCGCCGAGCTCGTCGGCGTCCGCGCCGACCTCCTCGGGCATCTCGGGGGTTACGTCGGACGCCAGCTTCCGCTCCTTGGTGAGCCGGTCGACCTCGAGCCAGAGCTGCTCGATCTCCTCCTCGGGCGTGCCGTAGCGACGGTCCTCGCTGAGCGCCTGTCGGACCTGGGCCATCAGCCGCGCGGCGGTCTGGGCGTCCCGGGCCTTGCCCTTGATCCGCTGGAGCCGACGGGCGAGGTTCCTCGCCTCGAGCAGGATCTCCTCCTCCTCGCGCGGGGAGAGCGCGGGGAGCGCGGGGGCGCGCGGGATGCGGGCGACGATCCTCCGGGTCTCCACGAGACGCTGGGCGGCGGACGGCAGGTTCTGGTCCTGGACGGCCTGCAGCAGTCGGGAGAACGACCGGGCGGCGTCGCGCACGTCCTCGCCCCGGTCCCGGGCCCGTCGGATCGACTGCCCGAGCACCTGGGCCTCCTGCAGGCAGAACTTCGGCACCGCGTCGTTGAGCACGGCGAGCGCGAGCGAGGCGCTCGCGGCGGCCTTCTCGAGCGACCCCGAGCTCAGGGGCTCGCTCGCGAGCCGGACGCGGGGGTTGCCGACCCGAGCGTCCAGGTGGGCGAGGTCGACGCCCAAGGTGCCCGCGATCGCGCGCAGCTCGTCGGCCCGACGGAGGAGCTCCCGGACCCAGGTCCAGTCCTGGGACACGCGGGCGAGCAGCGCCTCGCCGCGCTTCAGCACGGAGTTCGCCCGGTCGAGGTCGCCGACCTCGAGCGCGTCCTGGACGGCGTCGTGGATCTGCTGGGTCGGGAACGGCAACCCCTCCGCTTCGAGCGTCTGGCCGCTCTTCGCGAGCTGCTCCATGCGCCGGCGCGCGGCCACGATGGCCGGGGGTTCCGGAGGCATCGCTCAGCTCCTCGGGGTCTCGTACGCGAGCATCCGCATGAGGCGGGTCAGGACCACGTCCGCCTCCTTCAGCTGCCGGGAGCGGAGCAGGTCGGTCGCCTCGCGGATCTGGATCGCGGCGTCGCGCGCCGTGTCGGTGTCGGACGGGAGCGTGCGGACGCGGGCCGCCAGGCTCCGGGCCTTCTTGAGCAGCCGATCGAGCGTCTCCGCCTCGGTCTCCGTCTGGCCCGTGGTCGCGACGGCCCGGGGCGCGACCGGCTCGGGGGCGCGCTCGACCTCGTTCTGCAGGATCTCGATCTGGCGCCGGAGGTCCCGGACGCTGGCGATCGCCTCCGAGAGGCGCCCCTTTTTCAGGTGACGGGTCGCCTCCACGTGGAGTCGCCGCGCGACGGCGCTCGGCTCGTGGTCGTCGGGGAACCGGTTGAGCGCGGTCTCGTGGCGGCCCAGCTCCTCTTCGAGCGAGGTGGGGATCGCCTCGTGGAGGAGCATCAGCGTCTGCGCCGCCTGCTGGGCGACCTCGTCGAGCGCCTCCTCGGTGAGCCCGGGCTCGCCCAGGCGGTCCTTGATCGTCTCGAGCTCGCTCGAGATCTCGCCGAGCGGGATCTTGAGCTCGTTCGCCTCGCCGCGCAGGCTCTCGATCTGGGCGAGCAGTCCCTGGAGCCCCTTCCAGTCGGACTCGAACTGGGAGACCCGCCGCTCGGTGTCGACGATGCGGGCGGCCGCCTCCTCGCGCTCGCCGGACTCGACGAGGTCGGTGAGCCGCGCGAGGTCGTCGCGGAGCGCGAACTGGACGCCGGTCTTCTGGAGCACCTCGAGCCGGGTCGCGACCGCATCGAGCCGTCGCTTCAGGAGGTCGACCGTCTGGTCCTCGAGTCGGCTCTGAGCGCCCCGCAGGATCTCGAGCGCCTCGGAGACCCGGCCCTCGGCCTCGACGAGCGCCGCCTGGCACATCTCGCTCGTGACGTCCGGCACGCCGCGGCCCAGCTGGCGGACCAGGTCGAGCTTGGTCCTCAGGTCGCGGCTGATCGCCGCGCAGAGCTCCGCTTCCGGCGAGGGGGTGACGGGGGAGAGCTTGGTCCGGAGCGCGACGGTCCCCCCGTCGGAGGGGCCGGACGTGGCGGGGTCGTCGAGCGGCATCGACCGGAGCCCCTCGATCGCGAGGGCGGTCGGGAACCCGCAGACGCTGCAGTGAGCGGCCGTGACCGGTATAGGTTGGTCGCAGATGGGGCAGTTGGACGGCACGTGGGGCCTCGAACCGAGAGAGAGACGGTGCCTCGAACCTTAACGCCTTCTGAGATGGGAGGGGCGCCCCGACACGCCGGATAACCGTTCAGCCGCCCGAGAAGGTCGGAACGACGGTGAGCGCGAGCGGGCGGTCGACGGGGGTGTCGAGCGGGATCGATCGCTCGTCGACCAGCACCGCGCACCCTTCCGGGGCGAGCCCGAGTTCCCGCAGCACCACGCGCACCATGGTGCCGGGCGGGACCGTGACCGAGCGCCGTTCGGTGCGACCGGCCCGGGCCACTTCGATCTCCACCCTAAGCCCCGAGGCGCTGAGGGGGAGACTCTCCGCCGCCGGGGGTCGGCCCCGCGCGTCGTTTGAACTCCCGAGATGCATACGCACCACCAGATCTCGAATCTGGCGCCTTGGCCGGGCTAGGCTACCTCAGCACCCGGGCCGCGCAGGAAGGTCGTCCATATCAACGTATCAGCCGCGGCGCTGGCGCGGCGGCCGCACGGTCGCCTTGAGGCGCACGATCGCAGCCACCGGGTACGGGTCCACGCGTCGGCGGGCCGCGAGCGCGAGGCTCATCTGGTCCCCGAGTGCGACGCCCGACAGCAGCGCCTCCAGCCGGTCCTCCGCGGGCAGCGGCACCCGGACCACCGTCGCGCCGCGACGGGCGACGAGCTTCGCCAGGTAGTCGAAACTCTCCCGCACCGGGCCGGCGAGCCCGGCCCACTCGAGCAGGACCGTGGCGTACCGACGCGCCTCGCTGCGGGGGGTGGCGTCCCACCCGACGAGCGCGTTGTGCAGGAGCTCGGGCACCTCGTCGAACTGCGCGAGGCGCTTCGCGTTCTCTTCGATCTGCGTCTTCCACCTGCGAGCGAGGCCCAGGAAGCCGGAGTCCGCGTAGACGAACGGGAGCCGGTCGCCGAGCCGGCGGGCGATCGTGGCCGCCGGCCCGTTCCGTCGAGCGTAGGCGCCGAGCTGCGCGGTGGTCCGCGCCGCGGCGCGGCGCGCCCGGTCCTCGTTGGACTCCGGGAACGACGGGTCCAGCAGTCCCAGGAGGCCGCCCAGCAGATGCCCGACCGCGGACCGGGGGGGCCGGCCCGAGGGAACGGTCAGCAGCGGCACGTCGTCCTGGACGGCCCGCTCGGCGAGCTCGCCACCGGAGGTGATCACCGTCCGATGCGCGCCGACCCGGCCGGCGGCGTCGTACGCCCGGAGCGTTTCCCAGGTGTTGCCGGAGTAGCTCACGAGGACGACCCGCGACCGTCCGTCGACGGCTCGCGGAAGGTCGGGCGCCCGGACGATCGAGAGCGAGAGCGGCGTCTCGCCCTCGACGATCCCGCGAGCGAGATCGGCGGCGATCGCCGAGCCGCCCATTCCGACGAGATAGACCGTCGACCCCCGGGGAGCGGCCGGTGGCGCGATCTCGCGACCGCTCCGGAAGCCTTCCAGGAACGCGGAAGGGAGGTCGGCGACGAGCGCCTGCATCCGCGCCGGCCCGTCGCCGGTTTCCGCCATCGGACCCCGGCGGGGCCCGTCGGGAGATATCTCTTGCCCATCCAGCGCGAAACAAGGTTCAAAAGGTGGGGCCCGCCATCGTACGTCCGGGCGGTCCCTCCGGGGTCCGCGAGGGACTCATCGTGAGTGAGGAGCGCCGAGGGGCCTCGCCCATGGATTCCCGGGTGTCCACGGGCAACGCCGGGCTCGACGAGATGCTGGAGGGCGGGCTGGTCGGCCACCGCCCCTACCTCGTCGTCGGGCCCGCGGGGACGGGCAAGACGTCGCTGGCGCTCCAGTTCCTGTGCGAGGGCGTCCGGCTCGGGGAGCGGGTCCTCCTGGTCACGCTCGAGGAGCCTCCCAACGAGGCCCGCCTCAACCATCGCGGCTTCCTGCCGGACCTCGACAAGGTCGACGTCTTCGATGCGATCCCCGACATCATGCGCTACGAGCGGGTGCCGTTCAAGGACATCGCGTCGGTGCGGGCGGCGGTCCCGTTCGGTCGGGTGAGCCCGAAGATCCGGGTCACGCCCGAGCTCACGAGCGTGGAGGTCACGATCACAGCGCTCGAGCAGATGCTGCGCAGCGAGGTGCTGCGCCGCGGCTACAAGCGGGTCGTGATCGACTCGCTCACCGCGCTGCAGTACTTCTGCATGAAGGGCTTCGACCCGGTGGCCGGGGCCCAGACGTTCCTCCGCTTCCTCTCCGAGCTGCGGGTCACGACCCTGCTCACCGTCGAGTCGCCGCTGGAGGACGCCGACACGCCCGAGCGGATGCTCGCGCGCGGCGAGGTCCGCCTGTTCCGCTGGGAGCTCGACGGCCAGACGGTTCGCGCCGTGGGGGTCGAGAAGTTCCGGGGCAGCTCCCACGACGTCCGGCTGCACCCGTACCGGATCGGCCCGCGCGGGATCGACATCAACCTCGCGGTCACGGTCTCGCGCGACACGCGCCAGATCATCGAGCCCGTGCTGCCGCCGGCGCCGATCGAGACGTTCGTCGGCGGACCCCCCCTCATGCAGCCGCTCGAGGACGCGATCCACGACCTCGTCCTGGTCGGTGCGCCGTTGGAGCCGCTGCGCGACGAGCTCGCGGCGGCGCTGGACTCGAGCCAGCACGGGAACCGTCCGGAGGCGGCGGCCCACGTGGCCCGCCTGTTCGCCCTCACCGAGGACCTGGAGCGGTCGGTACGCCGCGGCGCGGGAGAGTCGGTGCCGATCGGCCCCGGCGCCGGTGAGGCGTACCAGCGGATCGTGGTCCGGGCCGAGAGCGCCCGGGCCGGCGTGCCCCCGTCGCGCCTCCCGCCCCGACCGGAGCTCGAGCCGTCGCTCGAAAGGCTCCTCGGGGCGATCCCGCCCCGCGTGGTTCCGGCCGAGGTCGCCGAGCCGACCCCACCCCCTCCCGCCACCCGGCCCGCGGAGCCGGAATCGGCCCCCTCACCTCCTCCGCCGGAACCCCCGGCGGCGCTTCCCCCGCCGCCCCCTCCACCGCCTCCTTCGGTCGAATCCGAGCCCGTGCCGCCGCCGGCGGAGTCGGAACCGGTGCCCACGCCGGAGCCGGCCACGCCGGCTG
>JASHYV010000038.1 GCA_030064695.1 Thermoplasmata archaeon | reverse complement strand
GTCGGGGCACCGAGGGCCTTCGCGATGCGCCGAGGACTGCCGAGGAGGTTCGTGACGACCGGCATCGAGGCGCCGGGGACGTTCTCGAACAGGAGCGCCGGGCCGTCGGCGCGCACCACCCGTTGCGTCACCTCGGTGATCTCGAGGTCACGGGAGACCGGTCGGCTCACGCGGGCGAGATCGCCGTCGCGCTCGAGTTGCGTGAGGAACTCGCCCAGCGAGCGGAACGCCATGGGAGCGGGGCGAGCCCCCGCGGTTATTAAACGCGCGGCGGCCGCCATCAAGGTTCATATCGGAACCTCGTCTCGGCGCGCCCGGTCGCCATGCAATCGGTCACCCTCGAGTTCCGTACCGAGGACCTCGCCCTGCTCGGCCTGATCCCGCGGGGCCTGTTCGACCGGTACGAGGAGGTGGAGCTCCTGGAGACGCTCCGCCTCGAGCAGGGCTGGCGGCTCCAGCTGCTCCGCGTGCGGCGGCGGGGACCGCTCCGCTCGGCCGCGGAGCTCGAGCACGAGTCCCGCCGCATCCGCGCCCTCTACGGGCTCGAGACGTTCGAGCTGGTCGAGCGGCGACCTCGCACGCGCGACTACATCCTGCTGGTCCGGCAGCGCAATCCCGAGGCGCTGCGCCGATGGCTCACGCTCGCCGGGGGCGAGATCTCCCCCACGGCGCCGTTCCGCATCACGGCGGAGAAGGTCGTTGCCTCCTTCCACGGCGAGGAGCGGGCGATCCGCCGGGTCCTGCGACGGCTCGACCGCGAGGAGTTCCCGTACCGGATGCTGCGGGCCGCGGGCCACCCCGTGGTCGCGGAGGCCGGCCCGGGGTCGCTCACCGCGCTCCAGGCCCGCCTCCTCGCCCGGGCCTGGGTGCTCGGCTACTACGCCGTGCCCCGACGCATCACGCTCTCGAAGCTCGCGCGTCAGAGCGGACGCAGCGCCCCGGCGCTCGGCAAGATCCTCCGTCGGGCCGAGGGTCGGCTGGTCGTCCGGTGGCTCGCCGCGGAGGGGGCCGGGATCGAGACGGACGCCGAGCCGACGGGCGCGACGAGGGAATCCTAAAGCGAGCGCCCCCATCCCGCGCCGTGGCACGTCGGGTCCGTTCGGTTGTCGTGGAGCGGGTGCCGGGGCTACCGGAGCTCCCGCTGCCCCGGCGGGCCACGGAGGGATCGGCCTGCTTCGACCTCGCGGCCGCGGAGGCGGCGGTGCTGCGCCGCGACCGGGTCGTGCTCGTGCGGACCGGGCTCAAGATGCGCTGCCCGAGCGGAACGTTCCTCGAGGTCCGCCCCCGCAGCGGGCTCAGCAGTCGAGGGGTCGTGATGGCCAACGCTCCGGGCACGATCGATCGCGACTACTCGGGCGAGGTGAAGGTCCCGCTCACGTACCTGTTCGACGGGGAGTTCCGGATCGAGGTCGGGGATCGGATCGGCCAGATCCGACTCGTGGACGACCTCCCGGCCCGCTTCCGCCCGGGGAAGGTGGAGGCCGTCGGGTCCCGGGCCGGTGGGTTCGGGAGCACCGGGCGCTAGCGGAACTCGGAGAGCTCCCGCTGCACCAGCTTCGCCGGGGGCCGGGCGAGTCCCGCCCCGGTGGCGGAGGCGGCCTCGACCTTCTCCAGCATCTCGTGCATGCGGCGCTCGCGCGCCGACGCGGCGCGATGGAGGCCGACGTCCCGGGTGCCCTCGGCGACGAGCACCACCGCCCGTCCGGTCCGGGCCCGGCCCGTGCGGCCCCGACGCTGGATCGTCCGGATCACGTCCGGGATCGGCTCGTAGAAGACCACGAGGTCGGTCGCCGGGATGTCGAGCCCCTCCTCCGCGACGGAGGTCGCGACCAGGACGTTCACGTCACCGGCCCGGAACCGGTCCAGCACGCCGACCTGCTCCTTCTGCGAGAGGCCGGCGTCCTCGCCGCGGCTGGCCTGGCCGACGAACCGGGCCGGATGCAGCCGGGAGTCGCCTGCGCGCACGAACTCCTCGAGGAGCCGGTCGACCGTGTCCCGGTACTGCGCGAAGACGATGACCCGGGCGCCGGGGTTCCGGCCGATCTCCTCCCGAACGATCCCCACCGCCGTCGCGAGCTTCGGGTGCTCGATCGTGATCTGCTCGAGCCGGCGTCGGACCTCCGCGACGTCCGGATCGCCGAGGAACGCGCGCTGCGCCGGGGTCACGCGGCGTCCGGGTGCGGGGTCCTGTCGGTGGAGGAACTCCCGCAGCGCGTCGACGCCCTGGCTCTCCACGAGCTCGAGCGCGTGCAGCCCCTTCATGGCCGCGGACTGGGCGGTGACGGCGCTCCACAGTCGCGCATCGGACGTGCCCTCCCGGCGCTCTCCCTCGATGCGGCGATGCAGCCGCTGCCCAACGTCCAGCAGCACCCGGCGATTCGCCTCGCCGGGTCCGATCAGGTCGAGCCGGCGCAGGACGTCGAGCTGCCGGGCGACTGCGGTGCGCAGCAGGACGGCGAGATGTTGCACCTCGGGCGGCACGGCCACGGCGACCGTCTCGAGGCCGATCCCGTGGAGGTACGGGGCGACGTCGGGCGACTGATCCGTGCGGTACTCGAAATGTTCGATCCCCAGGTTCGTCCACACCTCCTGGATGCGGGCGAGACGGCCGCCCGGGGAGGCGGTCATCGCGAGGAC
>JASHYV010000037.1 GCA_030064695.1 Thermoplasmata archaeon | reverse complement strand
AGGTCGTCGCGGAGGAGCTCCGCGATCTCAAGGAGCGGCTCGGCGACGCGCGGAGGACCCGGATCGTCGGCGCCTTCACCGAGCGGACGCTCGAGGACCTGATCCCCGACTCGGACGTCGTCGTCCTGGTCACCCGGGACGGCTACATCAAGCGCCTGCCGCTCGACCAGTACCGGCGCCAGCGGCGCGGCGGGCGCGGCCTCGTCCAGATGGCCACCAAGGAGGAGGACATCGTCACGCGCACGTTCGTGACGCGCACGCACGACAACGTGCTGTTCTTCACGAACCTGGGCCGCGTCTACCTGCTGAAGGCGTACGAGCTGCCCGAGGGGAGCCGGCACTCGAAGGGGAAGGCGGTCATCAACCTCCTGCCGCGGCTCAAGGACGGCGAGCGGGTCCAGACGCTGCTCCCGCTCCACGACCTCGAGGCGGCGGGCTCGCTCTTCTTCGCCACGCGGCGCGGCATCGTGAAGCGGACCACCCTCGACCAGTTCCAGAACATCCGGACGAGCGGCATCCAGGCGGTCCTCCTCGAGGAGGGCGACGAGCTCGTCAACGTCGCGCTCGTCGACGACGAGGCGACCGAGATCCTGCTCGCGACGCACGCGGGCCAGCTGGTCCGCTTCCCGGTCTCCGAGGTCCGGCCGATGGGCCGGGCGACGTACGGGGTCATCGGGGTCCGGCTCTCCGAGGCGAAGGACGACCGGGTCGTCGCGATGGCGCCGGTGAGCCCGAAGTTCCCGACCCTCCTCTCGCTCACCTCCACCGGATACGGGAAGCGGAGCCCCACCGACGACTACCGCGAGACGAAGCGCGGGGCCAAGGGGGTCCGGACGATCAAGACCGGCGGGCGGAACGGCAGCGTGGTGGCCGTGCTCCCGACGACCGACCCGTCGGAGGTGCTCGTCACCACCGAGCGCGGGATCACGATCCGGATGGCGGTGAAGGGGATCCGCTCCCAAGCGCGCAACACCCTCGGGGTCCGGGTGATCCGGCTCGACGAGGGCGACACCGTGCGCACCGCGGTCGTCCTCGAGGCCGCGGAACCGGCCGCCGAGGCCAACGGGAAGGCGGAACCCGGCGCGGAGGGGGAGGGACCGGAACCGGTGGCCGAGCCGGAGGCCGGGGCCCCCGAGCCCGGGGACGGCGACGCCGAGGACGCGGACGAGACCGAGTCGGACGACGAGGACGACGAGCCCGAGGACGATGCCCCCGCGCCGGACGAAGGTTGAGCGGATCCTGCGCTGCCCGCAGTGCGGGTCGCCGGAGATCCTCCCGGTCGGCGGGATGATCCTGGGCCAGATCTACCACTGCCCCCGGTGCGACTACCAGGGCTCGCTGGTGCTCGAGGTCGACGTCCGCGAGGACGGCCGTCCGGTCGACGACGACGCCTAGTCAGTCGTCCGGTTTTCCTGCGGCGAGCGCGACGGTCCCGTGGGGGCCCTCCGACCCGGGGCGCTCCGCCGCGGCGAGGAGCTTCAGCGCCCGCACGGTGGGCAGGACGTCGTGCGTCCGAACGAGCGAGACGCCGCGCTCCGCCGCGAGCACCGCCGCGGCGAGCCCGGCCTCCAGCCGGCACTTCGGGTCCGGCTCGCCGCCGTGGGCGCCCAGGAACGACTTCCGGGACGCGCCGACGACGACGGGATAGCTCAGGCTGCGGAACTCGCCGACGTGCAGGAGCAGCTCCAGGCTCTGCTCCGCCGACTTCCCGAAGCCGAGGCCCGGGTCGACGAGCAGCCGGTCCGGCGCGATCCCCTCCGCGATCGCGCGGTCGGTCGCCTCCGCGAGATACCGGAACACCTCCCCGCGCAGGTCGGCGTACTCGAGGTCCTGTTGCATCGTCGCGGGCACGCCGCGCATGTGCATCACCAGCACGGCCGCGCCGGTCCGCGCGGCCACGCGGCGCATCGCCTCGTCGCGCAGCCCTTCCACGTCGTTCACCAGGTCCGCCCCGGCGGCGATCGCCCGCTCGGCGACCTCGGCGTGCCGGGTGTCGATCGAGATCGGCACCTCGATCTGGTCGCGGAGCGCGTCCAGCACCGGGGCGACGCGGCTCCACTCTACCTCCGGAGTGATGGGCGTCGCGCCGGGCCGCGTCGACTCCCCGCCCACGTCGATCAGGTCGGCGCCTTCGCCCACGAGCCGGATCGCCTGCTCCACCGCCTGCGAGGCATCCGCGAAGAGGCCGCCGTCGTAGAACGAGTCGGGCGTCACGTTGAGGATCCCCATCACGCGCGGGCGGTCGCCGAGGACGAACGACCGGTGGGCGCCCCGGACCGTCCGGGGGACCGGCACGGCGTAGGCCCGCAGGGCCCGCTCGACCTCGTCGGCCAGCTCGGCGAGGCGGAACGGCTGCCGGCGGAGCTTCGGCAGCAGACGGAGGTACTGACCCCACGTCGCGAGCAGGACGACCGGGCTCTCCGCGACGGAGTGGTCCGCGACGCCGCGGGCGTGGGCCGCGTCGCCGCCCACGGAGAGGATCTCCTGCTTCAGGATCGGCGAGGCCTTCAGGGAGACCGAATCGAGCCGGACCGCGAAGATCCGGCCCTTCCGCGTCATGATCCCGACGCCCTCGGGATCGCTCCCGGTCCGCTCGATCTCCCGGGCGATCTCGGCGAGCGTCTCGGCCTCCAGGACGCGGGCCCCGAAGCGGTGCGTCGGCGACGCCGGGGTCCGGTCCGGGGGCACGCCGGTGGGACCCGTGCCCCGATAAATAACGGGACGGGGTGAACGCGCGGCCCACCGAGGGGCCCCATGCCCGGGAGGATCGTCGCGCTCGAGGGACCGTCGGCGTCGGGCAAGAGCTCCGTCGCCGCCCGATGGGCGGAGCGCACGGGCGGGGCCGTCGTGGAGGAGGCGTTCGAGCGGCTTCGGCCCCGGCCGTCGCTCGCGCTCGGTTCGCCCCGGAACCTCCTCGAGCTCGAGCTCGCCCTCCTGCGGGAGGAACCCCGTCGTCTGGCGGTCGCGCGCCTCGGGTCCGGCCGCGGGCGAACGGTCCTTCTCGACACCGGGGTGCTGGGCCCCCTCACGTACACCGCCGGGCTCGTCGCCGACGGCCGAGCCCCTCCCTCGCTGCTCGACCGGCTGCTCGCCGAAGCGCGGCGGCTGAGGGACCGGGGCCGATGGGCGCTCCCGACGGGGATCGTCTACCTCGTCACCCCCTCGTCCGTCCGTCGCGCGCGCGCCGGCCGCGACCCGCGCGGCCATCCGTCGGTCCTGCGCCGCCGCCACGAGCAGGTGGGAGCTTGGGAGATCCGCTTCTACCGGCGCGCCCTCGCCCCGATCCTCGGAGATCGGCTGCGCTTCGTGAGCGGGCGGGGCGCTCCGGATCACGTCGCCGAGCACGTCGTGGGGGCCATCGACCTCCTGCCCCGGTCCCCGGCCCCGGCGGCCCTCGCGGAGCGCGTGCTTCGGGAACTCGAGGCGCCGGGCGGTCCGCGTTCCCGCGGCAACTCTTAAGAAGACCCCCCGATGTCGCCGAGCCCTCCGATGCGGCCGCTCGATCTCCTCCAGCAGAGCCTGCACAAGCGGGTGCTCGTCGAGACCCGGGGCGGGCGCTCGTACCGCGGGGTCCTCGACGCCTACGACCAGCACCTGAACCTGGTGCTCTCCTCGGCCGAGGAGGTCGTGAAGGACGAGGTCACGGCGAAGAGCGCGGTCACGCTGGTGCGCGGCGACTCGATCGTCTACATCTCGCCGTAGGAAGGTCGTCGATGGGCAAGGGTACTCCGTCTCGCCGCGGCGGCAAGATCGTCCACGTCATCTGCCGGCGCTGCGGCCGGCACTCCTACCACCGCCAGAAGAAGGTCTGCGCCTCGTGCGGCTTCGGCGACTCGCCCCGCCGCCGCGGCTACGAGTGGGCGAAGCTGAAGCGCTGAGCCCCCGCGCGAACGCCCGGGGCGCCGACACCCACTTCGAGCCCACCACCGCGAAGCGCAGCGGCCGCTCGACCGCGACCCGGATCCCGACCCGCGGTCCGACCGCGATCGCCGGGGGACGGCCGGTCCGGCCCCGGAGCCGGACCCGTCGGTCCCGCACGGCGTCCCGGCCGTCGTCGGCGATCGTGAGGCCGAGCGCCGCGCAGAGCCGGCCGGGCCCGGACGCATTCCCCGTCGTGCCCGGACCCGGCTCGCCCGCCCGGAGCAGCACCGCCTCGCCGGGGCGCGTGACGAGGTTCGCGCAGACGACCTGGTGGATGCGGAACACGTAGAGCGTGCCCGGCGGACCGAACATCGACCGGTTGCGACGGGTCGGGCCCCGGACGGCGTGGCTCGCGGGGTCCTCGGTCAGGTAGGCTTCGGTCTCCACGAGACGGACCCGGCGCGGCGGGCCCCGCGGCGGGCGTACTTCCAGCGTCGTGCCGAGGAGCTCGCGGGCGACCCGGACCGTCGGCCGGTCGAAGAACGACCGTCCGAGGCGGCGCCGGTCAGAGGATCTTGCCGCGGTCACAGAGCGGCACGCCGTCCACGGCGACCGTCGCCTCGCCGATCGTGATCCACGACAGGAACCGGCACCGGTTCCGGCCGCCGTAGAGCGAATTGCCGCCGACTGCGAGTGTGACGGTCCCGGCCTCCTGGTCCTCGGCCTGCGGCACGCCGGGCGCGAGCGCGGAGTTGAGCCCCAGCGCGAACAGCGCCACGGTCTCCCGGCCGCGCGGAGCGTGGACGAACTCGGCCTCGAAGACGTCGCCGCCCGCCGTGTACCAGTAGTTCCGCAGCTTGCCGGCCTCGATCTCCCACTGGCCCCCCTCGACCCGGCCGGGCGAGAGGAAGCTCGGTCGGTTCGCGATCGCCGAGCCGGCCGCCGAGCCCTCGTCGATCGCGACGACGACCGAGCCGGCGGGCGCGGCCGAGAGGTTCTGCCCGCGCTGGACGTCGGCGCGGTCCACGCTCCCGTCGTCGACCCAGGGCCGGCGCCGGCGCAGCCGGAACGAGACGTCGGTGCCGTTGCCCGCGGTCACGCGGACCTCCCGGCCGGTGGCGAGGAGCCGGGCCGCGCGCCGGCCGTCCCGGGCCAGCCCGGCGTAGTCGACGTCCGTGATGCCGCGGATCAACTGGCTGCGCCACGTCGCGCCCGGCATTGACCAGTGCTCCGCCTGGGCGTCGGAGGCGTAGCCCAGCAGGCAGCGCACGCCGCGCAGGTGGGCCGCGCGCGCCGCCGACAGCCACGCGTCGTCCCGCCCGAGGAACGGGGTCGACTGCGTCGCCGGAAGGGCGTGGAGACGGGGACGGTCCGCCGGACCGGGGAAGTAGACGAGCACGTCGGAGCGATCGATCGCCGCCCGCACCGGGGCGGGCAGCCCGCTCCAGCGGGCCGCCTGCGGAGCGAGATCGAAGCTCTTCCAGAACGCCGACTCGTCCTCGAGGAGCAACGTGGGGCGCCCGCCCCGGCGCCGAGCCTCCGCGACGCAGGCGGACGCCCAGGCGAGCGTGTGGTTCCAGCCGACGACCAGCACCTCCTCGTCCTTGCGGACATGGAGCGCGTCGCCGAGCAGGGCCCGGGCGACGGCGGGGGGGCTCGCCTCGTCGCCGGGCATCCGCCCGGCATCGAGGTGGGGCGATTAATACTCCTTCGAGGCGGCGCGCAGCGCCGCGACGACCCCGGGCGCATCGTGCGGCGGCCGGGCGAGCGCGTGGGCCGCCCGGAGGACCACCGCGCCCGCGTCCTCGAAGCCCGGGGGAAACCCCTGCACCGGGAGGGGGTGAGGGAACCGCGCCCAGCCTCCGGTCCCCGACGCGGCCCGCCGAACGATCTCCTCGATCCGTCGGGCCCGTGCGAAATCCGCGAGATCCCGCCGGAGGTCGGCGGGGGCGCGGGCCGCTCGAAGCGCGTCGAGCAGCACGGCGATCTTCTCGGGGCGATGCCGTCGCCGACGGCGCCCGACCCCCAGGACCCCGTTGAAGTACAGGAACGGACCGCCGAGCTCCAGCGCCTCCAGCAGCGTCCGGCTGCCCGTGACGATCCGCAGCTCCGCTGCGCGGAACCGACGCCTCCAGGTCGCCGCGGGCATCGGGCCGGGTCGCACCTCCACCGAGCGCGGGGGCAGCGCCACGGTCCACGGCCGAGCCGCGCGGACGAGCAGACGGACCGACGGAACGGCGTCCGCCAGCCCCCGGACGACCGCGGGCGCGATCGCCTCGGCGGAGGCGGGGCTCGCGTACCAGACCCAGCGACGGGGTCCGCGGGTCCGGCGACCTCGAGGCCCCGGCCGACCGGGCCAGAGCGGACCGGTCTGGATCGCCGGGGGGAACTCACGGCCGAAGGATCGATCCGGATGCAGCGTGGCGAAGAGGTGGAGGACG
Source organism: Thermoplasmata archaeon (assembly GCA_030064695.1). The sequence continues at coordinate 700 of JASHYV010000037.1, read as the reverse complement.
TTTGGCCGATCGAAGGCCCGGAAGGTCGAGAACGCGGTCCGGAACTGGCGGGCGGTCCCGTCGGGCTCCCCTCGGATGCGGTCCGCGAGCTCGCGAGCCGCGACGCCGCCCTCGCGGAACCGCTCCCGCGTCTCGCGACGCACCGTCAGGGTGCGGGCGAACTCCTCGAGGCTCACGTGGATCGTGTGCTCCGGTCCATACGCCCGCTCCACCGCGGCCGCCTCCACCGCCCAGGGGCCGCCTCGGCCGTAGGGCCCGGGGCGGCTCGGTTGGGCGCTCACGCCCCAGGCGGGCGAGATCGTCATCGCGGTCGGGTGCCGCCGCACGGGTCGCCGGACGCGGCTGAGCGGAGGCCAGTCCCAGGGGCCCTCCACCGACCGGGGCCAGGCCCGCCCCGGTGCGCGATAGAGATACACGGGATACCCGGCGTCGGCGAGGCGTCGGCCCGCCGCGAGGACCTCCTCGATGTCGCCGAGACCTCCGCCGACCACCGCCGGCATCAGGTAGAGGTCCGGCCCGCCCGCTCGGGACGCCGAACTAGGCGACGGTGCGGTAGAGCGTGTACGCCCGGATCGCCTCGTGGAACCCTCCGGCCTCGAGCGCGGCCCGGCCCGACGGGTTCGCCTCGTTGACGTTCGCGACGACCCGGCCGTCCTGGTGCGCCGCGATCCAGGCGCCGGCGGTCCGGACGAGCCGGACC
>JASHYV010000036.1 GCA_030064695.1 Thermoplasmata archaeon | reverse complement strand
GAGGTCGACCCCGAGAAATTGACGACGCGGACGGCCCCGTACGCCCACAACGTCTCCGAGGGGCTCGCCGCCGGCGAGACGGCCGTGCCCGAGGCGAGTCCTGCGGGAAGGACAAATACCATGAGGGCTGCGACCAGTACGACGCCGGCTGTGGCGAGTTCCGGGGTGTGGGGCTTCATGAACGTCGACCTCGCGCGCTGCGGGGACCTCACGTCAGGAAGCCTGCGTTCGTGGCTTAAGCCCGATGTCCATCGGCCGAGGTCCGGTTTGGACACCGTGCTACGCCTTCGCAACCGGGAGGACGAGCCGCAGTGCGGGCGCTGACCGACGCCGAGGTCCGCGTGATCGCGGTCCTCCTCGCCGCCCGCCCGGACCGAGAGAGGGAACGGCTCCACCAGGTGGAGGTCCCTCGCTCCACCTACCACGCCGTGCGCCGACGCGCGTACGAGGAAGGGTGGCTCCGGGACCGATACCTGCCGCATCCGTCCCGCGTGGGCCGACCGTTCGTGACCTTCCTGCTCGCTCGCCCGTATGCGGACCGAGCGGAGGAGTTCGCCGCTCGGGTCACGGGAGACCCGGGCTGCGTCCTCTTCTGGGCGACGCCGCAGATCGCGCTCGCCGTCCTGTTCCACGCCCGCGCCGCGGACGCCCGAAAGCTCGCCGACAAGCTGGAGGCGGCGAAGCTGGCCGCCGCTCCTCTGGCGCTCTCGGTCCCGGCGGACGAACCGTCGATCCCAGTCTACTTCGACTTCGAGGGGCTCTGGTGCCACCTGGCCGGGATCGAGGGCACCCTCGCCTACCCCCACGGCCTCGGCGGTCCGCTTCCGGAGCCGGAGGGGGACGCCGCGGCCCCGCTCTCCCCCCACCAGCGATGGGCGGTCGCCGAGCTGCTGAACCGCCCGTCCACGGCGGCCGATCAAGGGAAGGGGCCACATCTGGTGGGGCCGTTCGGGCTCCCGTTCTCGCAGCGGCGGATGCTCGCGCGCGGCTGGGTGACGCACCGCACCCTGCTCGACCCTTCCCGGCTGCCGTCCTACCAGGGCAAGGTCGGGGACCAGGTGGTCCTCATCTCGGGGATGCCCCGGAGCGGCGCCCGACCCGAGCTCCTCTTCACGACGTTGACCCGGGAGTCTCGCGTCTTCCCGTTCCTGTTCGTGACCGGGTCCGATCGCTGGCTCCTCGGCGCTCTCGGCGGCTCCACTCCCTCGTCCTCCGACACCGGTCCCCGACGGCCGGTCCTCCCCACGCTGCGCGAGTACCTGGAGGGCATCGAGATCGTCCAGGAGGCGGCGGCCACCTTCACCGCCCCGGTCGACCATCGATACGAGCGACTCCTGCCGCCCGAGTCGCGGGCCGCCGACGGCTGACCGCGAGCTACCGGCGCTCGGGCCCGAGGAGCTGCACGCGCCGGAGCCGGCGCCCCGCCTTGCCGCGGTCGATCTCGACCGTCCGCGAGCCCACACTCGCCCCCCGGAGGCGCGCGTAGTCTATGATCCGCCCGAGATCAGCGGCAGAGAGGCTCCCGTACACCGAGCCGGGGGCGGAAAACAACAGATGCGGCGTCACCGGGCGACCGGCCGAGGCGTCCGTACCCACGTCGTCGGCCTCCAGGATCAAGCCGTCCTTCGTCCATGCGCGTCGGGCGGTTCCCCGCCGTCGTCGTGCGTAAGAGATCCCGCGCGGGTCGAGGCGTATCGACCGGACGGGATTCAGCAGCCCGTAGCGGAGCGTGAGCAGAAGGATCCCGGCCCCGAGCAGTAGCAGCAGCGCCGCGACGATGAGGCCCGCGACGAAGTTCGCGTGAGGAAGTTGGAGGAGCGCGTAGCCGCCGACGCCGATCAGAGCGACGCTGAGCCCGAAGCCGACGATGGCCGCTCGATACTGTCGTCGAAGGAACCAACGGGCCTCGTCCTCGAGGTCGAGATCCACCGGGTCCGTTGCGGGCGTCGAGCTCCCGTCGGACACCGTCGTCGGGAGCCCCAGTCCCGTAAAGAGCCGACGCCGCGCCGCTCGCCACGCGCAGGGGCCCGGCGAAGTTCTGATATTCGGACCCCCGTCCCTTCCGAAGGGCGCGTAGCCTAGCCTGGATAGGGCACCGGGTTCCTAACCCGGCGGTCGAGGGTTCAAATCCCTCCGCGCCCGCTCTCAGGTCCCTTGGGCCCGAGCGCGCTTGCGGGCGCCGTACAGCCCCAGCCCGTTCCGACCCACCATCCGTCCATCGTGCGCCTCCGACCAGCTTCGGAGCGCGGAGCAGGCCTCTCCCCCGGGTCCGTGATCGATGATCACGATCGAACCGATCGGAAGCCGCGGGTCGAGCGCGCGAAGTTCTTCCCGCGTCCCGAGGTCCCGGTGCGGCACGTCGTACACCACGAGGTCGATCCGGCGGAGTTCGTCCCCGAGGAGGGGGAGCACGTCGCGCTTGTCGCCCAGCCGGAGGTCCCAGCGCTTCCGCAACGGCAGGGGCACGGCCCAGCCGGAGGATCGCCCCGGCGGGAGCGACCAGGAGACCCGAGGCCGCTTCCCGCCCCGGGGATGCGACGGCAGGTCGATCGAGTGGAGCGTACCCGCGCCGTTCCGTTCCATCGCATCCAGGAGATACGCCGACGAGACTCCGGACGACACTCCGACCTCGAGCACATGGACCGGACGCCGGAGCCGCACGAGGGCGTGCAACTCGAGCGGTGCGTCGATCTCGACGTACCCCTCCCGGCCTTCCGCTTCGTGAGCTCGTTCCAGGTGGCGGTAGAGCGCTTTCGCGTTCGCGGCCTCCCGGATCGCCCGGCGCGCCGCGCCCCAGGAGGCGCCCGTGAGCTGCTGAACCCAGTCGGCATCCGGGTCGGTCTCGGGCCGCATGGACCGCACCTCAGTCGCGATCGAGGTCGGAGAGGTCGTCGACCCACTCTCTCGCGTCCTCCACCTGCGGCCGGACCGCGCGGATCCGTTCGTAGGCGGCCTCGAGCGAGATGTGCTCGGTCTCGTGCAGGAGCCAGGCCGCCGCCAGTGGAGATCGCCGGACGCCGTGGCCACAGAAGATGAGGACCGGCCGTCCACGGGCCCGGGACCGCTCCACCGCTTCGATCACCCGATCGAGGTTCCGCCGGTCCGCGCGGCCCTGGGCGGGGTCGTAGATCGGAAGAAACGTCGCCACGGGTCCTCGCTCGGGTCGCTCGTCGAGGACGCAGATCCGATCCCCTTCGAAGGCGGGCGCGTCGGGGAGGCCACCGATGAAGACCCCTTCGGCGACCTCGGAGAGCCCGGGGCCGCGAGGGCCGGTCGCTGATCCCTTGCTCCGATCCTGGTCGGGCACGCGCGCCTCGCTCGAACCCACCACGCGGGCGGGCTTCAAGATTGAGCCATCGAACCCCCGGTCTCGATCCTCGTCCCGGCCCCTTATCCTGAGTCGCGCGCTGCGCGGGACCGGAGGCGTGGTCGGTGCAGAAGCGACGTCTGGGGCCCCGGGGCCCCGAGGTGTCCGCGATCGGTCTCGGCTGCATGAGCATCTCCCAGTCCTATGGGTCCCCGGACCCGGAAGCCGGGCGGGCGACGATCCGTCGCGCCCTCGAGCTCGGGGTGACGTTCTTCGACACGGCGGACGCGTATGCCTGGGGCGCGAACGAGGAGTTGGTCGGCGAGGAGCTCCGGCCCCATCGCGAACGGGTGTTCCTGGCGACGAAGTGCGGATTCGTCCAGGGTCCGGAGGGCTCGGGGATGGCCGTGGACGGGAGCCCGGGGCATATCCGAGACGCGTGCGAAGCCAGCTTGAAGCGGCTCGGGGTTTCGAGCATCGATCTGTACTATCTCCACCGGCTCGACCGGCGGGTACCCATCGAGGAGAGCGTGGGCGCGATGGCCCGGCTGGTGGACGAGGGCAAGGTGCGTCATATCGGGCTCTCCGAGGTCTCGGCCGCGACCCTGCGACGCGCCCACGCGGTGCATCCGATCACGGCGGTGCAGAGCGAATACTCGCTGTTCACCCGGGACCCCGAGACGG
>JASHYV010000035.1 GCA_030064695.1 Thermoplasmata archaeon | reverse complement strand
GGGCCGCCGTGCTGACGTCTCGAGGGTGTCCGTTCGACTGTTCCTGGTGCTCGAAGCCGACGTTCGGACGGTCGTTCCGACAGCAATCCCCGGAGCGCGTGATCGCCGAGCTCCGGGCCCTGAAGGAGCGGTACGCGGTCGACTACGTGCGCTTCTGCGACGACGTCTTCGGCGTGTCCCGGGCCTGGATCGACACGTTGCTCGACCGGATGATCGAGGATCGGCTCGATCTCAAGTTCGAGTGCCTCGCCCGCGTGGACCTGCTGAAGCCGGAGCTCCTGAAGCGGATGCGGGAGGCGGGGCTCCAGCGCGTGTACGTCGGGGTCGAGTCGGGCAGCCAGAAGATGCTCGACCTGATGAACCGGGGCACGAAGCTCGCGCAGGTCGAGCGCACCGCCGAGGCGCTGCGACGCGAGGGGATCCGCCAGTTCTGGTTCCTGATGCTCGGCTATCCCGGCGAGACGCTCGACGACATCGAGGCCACGCTGAAGCTCTTCCGACGCTTCAGCCCCGAGGAGTACTCGGTGTCGATCGCGGTGCCGATCCCCGGCACCCGCTTCCACGAGAAGGTCAAGGACCGCCTCTCGGGCCGGAGCCGCGCGACCAAGGGCGCCGGCGGCACCTCGCTCCTCTACGAGGCGACGTACCCCGAGCGGCTGTACCGCTGGGAGCAAGCCCGATTCGGTCTCGAGGCGGCGCTCGGCAAGACCCGGGAGCGCTTCTCGCCGCGCGTGGCGGCCCGGATCGGACGGGCGGCCGACCGCTTCCACGAGCGAGTGGCGACCCCGCTCCTCGTCGGGAAGCGGCCGCCGGCGGAGCCCGCGGCCTGAACCCGACCGGCCCGTCCCAGTGGCCCTTGTCCTTAGGACGGCGGGCTACCGCCCGCCCCCGGAGGCGGGCTCCCGGAGGGCGGCGGAGCCGAGGAGTACGGAGACGGCGGGGGTCGTGAGCCGCCGCCCTTCCGCAGCAGCAGGACGCCCAGCACGACGGCGACCGCGGCCAGCACGATGATCCCGATGAGCAACAGCAAGCCGGTCCCCGAGGTGAGGCTCGGGCTCGACGGAGCCGCCAGCACGGTCACCGTCGTCGAGTTGGTCGCCGTGGCGCCCGTCGAGTCGGTCAGGGTCACGGTCACCGTATAGCTTCCGGCCGAGGCGTACGACGTGGAGGGTGTCGGCGAGGTCGAGGTGACGCCGTTGCCGAGGTTCCACGAGTAGGAGAACGCCGGGGTCCCGCCGCGGGGCAAGGCGGCGAAGCCGACCTGGCTGCCCGCGTACGGGCTGACCGGCCCGAGGAGACCGACGGTCGGTATCGGGTTTACCTGGATGGCGACCGAGGCGGAGCTCGTTTGCCCCAGCAGGTCGGTGACTGTGAGCGTCACCGTGTAGAGGCCCGCCGTGGCGAACGAATGGGTCGCGCTCAGCCCCGTCGCGGTCCCGCCGTCGCCGAAGGACCACGAGGCGGAGACCCCTCCAACGCCGAGGCTTACCGTGCCGGTGAACGAGATCGACGCGCCCGCGTCGACGACCGTGTGCGTCGCCGCGGCCGTCACCGTGGGCTCGGCCGCCAGGGCCCAGGCGGTGGTCGAGATGGATTCGGTGAGGGCGTTCTCGCCGCCCCAGAACACGAAGGCGTCGTCGTAGGGAGCGACGAAGCTCCCTCCGCCGACCACCACCGCGGGAATCGGGCCGGAGTCCACCGTGGCGTTGACCCAGGCACCCCCTTGGAAGAACCAGGTGTACGGCCCCAGAGCGACGCCGCCCGAGCGATTCTCCTGAGCCGGCGTATAGAGCACGACGGCACTGAGCGCCGGAACGAACTCGGCGGTCGCTCCATCGAAGTTGGGACTCACGATCGGGGCGTTCGGGTTGTCCGCCGTGACATTCGTCCAGGCGCCGGCCACGAACTCGTAGGTACCGGCGAAATACGGCGCCGCTCCCGTCACGTTCTCGCTTGCCTGGCCAAAGAGGAGCGGGCCGGCCCCGGCGGGATCGTTCACGAGATAGGATGCCTGCGGGAAGTCGGCGGGCACGCCCGCGGTCGTCGTGATGTTGGCCCAGTGATCGTCGTCGAAGGTCCAGGTGTCGGACACTCCGCCCGCGGACGCGAGGCCGCCGAACAGGAGGATGTCGCCCGCGGCCGTGTCGGTGATCATGCCGGGCGCGACCCGGTTCGACGGCGGGGTCCCGGCGGTGGCCGTCAAATTGGTCCACACCTTGTCGTGATAGGCCCAAGTCCAGTCCGACTCGCCGCTCTTGTAGTTGCCTCCGAACAGCACGACCTGCGACTCCGACGGATCGTAGGCGAACCCCGCCGCCCAGACGGCGGGGGGCTGTCCCGTAACCGTGGTCGTGATGTTGGTCCACGTGCCATTGAGGTACGTCCACGTGTCCGAGTACGTGTAGGCGCTCGAGTGATCGCCGCCGTAGAGCAGCACGTAGCCGTCCGAGGCATCCCAGACCAGGTTCGGGAAATATCGCGGGGCGGGTTGCCCCGGCAGCGCCGGTACCGGCTGCCATCGATAGGCCGGTCCCCCGGACGGTGTGGCGTCCGTGGGCGAGGATGAGCCGGAGTGCGCCCCGGTCAGCAGCCCCGTGCTGTCGGAGGTCCTCTGCAGGGAGGCCCGGGCCGCCGCGAGCTGCGCGGCGCCAAAGCTGGTCGTGGACGGGGCCAACGGGCTCGTGGGAGCCCGGCTCGACAGCAACGCCGCTCCGCCGGACACCAGCAAGACGACGACGACGAATCCCACCGCGAGACCGATCCTCGAACGCGAGGCCCGCTGCATCGCGCCCCGAGCCCGATACGTCCTAGATAATGGTTCTCTCGCGCGCGAGAACTCGCTGCACCCGCGGATACCGTCCCCGTCTCGAGTTCGGCCGAGCCTCAGGACCCTCCGGTGCGAGGATGGACGGGACACGGTCGGCGCAACCGACAGAACCGGCACTTCTCCTTCGGCACGGGCGGGATCGGCTTTCGGAGCCGCCCGTACTTGCGCCGCGGCATCGATGGGAGGCTGCGCCGAGTCCCGCCGGCCTCTTCAACCTGCCGGGGTCTCACCGACGGCCCCCGCCTCCGGTCGTGCTTTTCTGCCTCCCTGCCCCGTTCGGGTCGTGACGGAGCTCCCGGGCCGGGCGACTCCGGAAGGGACCCGACGCTTCCGCGACCGTGGGATCGACGACCGAAATCTGCCGAGCGGCCACTTCCGGACCGCGCCCGGGGATCTCGCCGTGACCACCTTGGGGCTTGGGACGTACATCGGCTCGCCGGACGCCGGTACGGATCTCGCCGTCGAGCAGGCCGTCACGATCTGCCTGGCCTCGGGGCGGGTCAACGTGCTCGACACGGCCATCAACTACCGCTACCAGCGAGCCGAGCGCAGCCTAGGGCGGGCGATCCAGCGGCTCGTCGCCCGCGGCGGCATCCGGCGCGAGGAGTTCTTCGTCGCGAGCAAGGCCGGCTACCTCGCCCCGGACGGGGAGGCGAAGCTCCCGCCGGATCAGTGGATCGACCGCGAGCTCCGGCAGAGCGGGGTGCTCCGTGACGCCGACGTCGTCGACGACTGCCACGCGATGACTCCCCGCTATCTGGCGGACCAGTTCGAGCGGAGCCGGCAGAACCTCGGTCTCGCCACGCTCGACCTCTACTACCTGCACAACGCCCCGGACGCCCAGCTGCGCGCGGTCGGCCACGAGGAGTTCGTCGCCCGGCTCTCGGCGGCCTTCGAGCTGTTCGAGCGGCTCCGAACGGAGGGAACGTTGGGGGCCTACGGGCTCGCCACGTGGGACTGCCTGCGGGCCCCGCCGGACGACCCCGGCTATTTCTCGATCGAGGAGGCCGAGGGCGTGGCCCGCCGCGTCGGCGGCGAGCAACATGGCTTCCGCTTCCTGCAGTTCCCTTTCAACATCGCGATGCCGGAGGCGGCGACCCTGCGCAACCAGCGGGTGCGCGGCGTGCGTCGCACGCTCTTCGAGGCGGCGCACGCGCTCGGGATCGGCTGTTTCACCAGCGTGCCGCTGTTCCAGGGGCAGCTCGCTCGATCGGGGCCGAAGCGACC
>JASHYV010000034.1 GCA_030064695.1 Thermoplasmata archaeon | reverse complement strand
GGACGGTGACTGAGGCCGCCTTCTCCTATTTCGACCAAATCGCAGTCGCAGCGGCGGAATGGGGTGGAGACCTACTCGACAGATCGGCGGCAACTCTAGTGAATGTCGGGGCCGCGATAGGGAGGACGCTCGTCAACATACTCGACTATGCAGTTTGGCTCATTGAGCAAGCATTACGGGTCGCCTTAAACCCGGTGCTCCTGGCTATCGGTGGCTACGTTCGTGGAGTCGGCACGGCACTGAACAATAGTGTCTCCGATGTCCAGTCAGGTGACCCGGTGACACTCGCCCACTCTAATTCGGTCATCGAAGCCCTAAGCGGCCCGATAGTAGACCTGGGTCTCGCGATGGGATCGGTCGCCGAGGCTGCGCTCTTCTTCCTTTCGCCCTTTGAAGTGGGCCCGTCGACCTTGGTTGCACTGATCCTCGGCATTATCGTTGTAGTTGCCACCTCGGAGCTAGGTTCCCTAGCGGGAACAGCGGCGCTCACTGCGAGCGGAATCTGGGCCGTAGATTCGGTGGTGAACGCGTCGTCCTCGGGAAACAAAGGCAGCAGCGAGCAGGTGAACTGGCGAGCACTCGTCGAGTCCGTGGACGCGGCTAGCGTGACCACAGGGACCATCCTAGGCGTATGTCTCGGAGGGATGAAGCAATCGGCAATTACCGGCCCGCTTGTGGCGCTAGTTCTGGACTTAATCTCCCTCGTGATAGTCTATACAGTTTGGGCGACGCACTTGTATGTGCTGGTAATAGCAGCCGGCGTCTTCGGACTCTTCGCGGCGATTGTGGCATATTATGGGGTGAAAGGTGCTACCCCGTCGTCTCCAACGGTGTTACTGGATTACCTCGACTTGGGCTTGGCGGGAACGGCGTTCGGTGCGGCGTTGATTGATATCGCGCTCGATACATAGGATGACGGAACGAGAAGGATCACTGAACGCATTTGATCTGAGCCAGCTGAACGCGGAGTACTCTCGACAACGACGAGCTCCGCGAGTCGCGGGCGCATTGTTCGCGACGGCAATCGCCACAGTCATGATCGCGGTGGTTGTGATCAAATTCGACGACATTGCGCATGCAATAACTGCCGTTTCAGCCGCGGGAGTTGCCTTGGTTATTCTTCTCGCAATCGGCACAGTCATGACCTTGATAGGCGTCTCGCTATTCGTCATCGCCAACCCGGACCTGACTACGGTTCGGCTCACTGACGATGGGTTGAGTCTGGCGAGGAGGGGGAAGCCCGAGAGACTACTGAACTGGGGAGACCCGAAGGTCCGATTCAGGCTTGAGAATTATCAGCGCGCACCTCCGGCGTCCACCGGCCGTCTCACGGAGTACTACTTGCTGCATTCCTGGTTCCCGACCTGTGCCCTCTCTGAGGCAGCGTACCTACGGATACTCGACGAGGCCCGGCATCACGGAATGGCAGTAGATGCGTACGTTGGCAGAGGTGCCTCCTCACCTGATGTTGTCGAAGTTCATTATCCCGGCACTCGGACTCGCTCGCTACCTCGCATGCTTGGCCTCGAGTAGTTGATCTGCGGTTCCGATGGCCGAATTTGATGTGACGTACCGGCGATTGTGGTCACGCTCCCCGGGCCTCAAACTAGGAGCGGCGCGGGGTTCCAATGTCCGTCCCGCCGGCATCTTCAGCAGCCTCATTCAGAAGAGAACCCCCTCACGAACTACACGGTGTCGATCCCCGTCTCCCCGACCAGTCAATACGGGACGCTGCCGCTGGAGATCGTGGCCAACGAGACCAGTTCGACCGGACCGCTCACCGAGATCCACTTCAACGGAACCGTGTCGGGATATCTGGAAGCCAACATCACCTATGATATGATCCGAGGCTCGACCTTGGCCGGCATCTCGGATCCGATCACCTACGAGACGTCGCACTACTCCTTCGGGGTCAACGGGTCGATCACCCTCTCGCTGAGCGTGGTCTCCGCGGGGGTCAAGGACCCGACGTTCCTCTGGCTACCGACGGACAACGGGACGGTGAACGGACTCCCGGCCGGGCTGGAGCGATACACGGGAGAGCAGTCGTTCGACCTGGTGCTGGTGAACGCGTCGATGGCCGTCACCTCGGTCGCGATCCACGAGCCGTGGGGAGGTTCGTACACTCTGACCCTGCAGCCCGGGCTGAACAACCTCCTGATCCCGCGGGAGCAGTTCCTGAACTCGTCGTTCGGCGAGGCGATCCTGGAGGGACACTCGCCCTGGGTGGCTTCGAACACGTCGACCGGCTGGATCCTCGCCCAGGACTCCGCCGCGAAGTCCACTCTTACCGCTGATTTCGGCTCGGGTGCTGGCCCGATGTACGAGCTGGGGGCGTATTGGCAGAACCGATCGATCGGCAGCGGGTCCGGGAACTTCAGCAGCGTCAGCGAGAAGGGGACCCCATCGACCAGCGTGCATCAAAGTGCCCTCGCCCTAACGGTCGCCGCGGCGAACACGACGCTGTCGAACAACTCCGGTGGTGTTCCTTCCGATCCCGATCTATATTCGAGTGGAGACCTCTCGAATCCGCCCGCCCTCCAGTCGATCGTCACGCTCAACGTAACATCCCAGGCGACGCTGGATCTCCTGATTGCTGCCCTACTGGACAATGTGACAGGAGGCGTAAACGGGACCTTCCAGACCGACACCACAGTCGTGGCTTCCTTGGGCCTCGTTGGTTCAGTGACGAACGCGCTCGCCAACTCCCCGATCCTCGGTTCGGGAATCTATGGCGCTCCGACCTACCAGGGTCCACCCCCCTCCAACTCCGGGGGGCTCTGGGGCGACATCGTCAATTCAGTCTCCGACGTGGTACAGGGACTCAACAGTGCCTTCGACTCGGTTCTCTCTGTAGTGTGGACTGCTACCGAGGCGGCACTCACGTACCTAGACTATTTGGCGATTGAAGCCGCCGCCATTGGCGGGAAGTTGCTGGCCCGTACTGCATCGACGATAGTGAGCGTCAGCAGAGAACTCTACTCGGCGCTACTCAATACTCTTGATTTCGTGTGGAGTCTGATTCTCCAAGCCGTCGCAGCCGCCGTGAAGCCAATCTCGTCGGAGTTTTGGGGCGCACTGGACCAGTGGGCCACCGGCCTGTTCTCGGCGACAAACTCCTCCGTCAGTGCCTTTCAAGGCGCTCAAGGGGCTGAGTCAAGGGCCATATCACAACTTGGCGCAGTCCTGGCGACGCCCCTTCTACTCGCGGCAACATTGGGCGTCGTGATAGAAGTCGCCCTCGGGGTCTCGGCACCGCTGGACATCGCGGCCGGCACGCTCGCCGGCGTCCTGTTTCCTCTCGTTGTCAAGCTATTCGACGCAATAGTGTCGACAACCTCTACGTCAGGATGGCTTGGCAAACTCTACTCGAATCTGGACTATTCAAGCCTCCTCTCGGTCGCGGCGTTCGATCGTCTGTCGCAATGGCTTTTCAATGAGACCCAAGACATTGATTCCGTTACAGTTGCAGACTGGATTGATCCCCCCGGCGACTTCTGGACGTTGCTCGGAACGATCTTTGGGGGCAGCGCCCTCATTTCTGGATTCGTGGCCCTATACTCGTCGCAGGCCGCAGATTCCGAATCTGACGCAACGGGTTACTCCGCAATCGCATTCATATTCGGGATTTTCAGTTTCGTGCTCATTCTTGCGGAATCTCTCGTGGTGTCGCTCTTCTCTGGCCTCGTCGCGCACGAAGCCGAGTTTGTACTTGCGGGTCTCGGCGTACTCTTCGGAGTATTGGCCATGGTAGCCGGCTCGTATGGGGTTGCTAGCGGAGGTCCAGATTTGGCCGTCGGTGCCGGCCTAGTTGCACTCATTCTGGGCGGCGCGTGTATATGGGCAGGCTATAATGACATGACGAACCTCTATTCCGAGTCGTGACGCTTGAGATTAGTGCCACTGCGAGTTCCTCTCCTCGCGAAGAAGAGAGGAGCGCTGCAATCGTGGTCCCGACAGCGGGTTGGACTTGGCTGGACAAGTTTCTCCAGGTCGTCATTGTGTGCATGTTTCCCATAGTCGTGCTAGAGGTGATCTATCTCTCGGGGCCCAAGCCCCCTGCCGACGTATTGCCGCGCCTTGTTGGAATAATCGCCTTCTTGATTTGCGTTGACTTCGGTGTCGAGGAGCTGAGTTCCGTGCGACGCCTTACGATTGATTCCAAGGGAGTAGCCTTCAGATTCCTGATTCACACCGAGCATCGACGCTGGTCGGACCTAGAAGCCGGGCCCTGGCCGCCGGAACATCAAGGATGGAGAGTCATCAGCCGGAGACGGAACGGGAGGCCGTCGATTCAGCGCGCATATCGAGTCACCATCATCCAGGCACGCTCCATTCTGAGACACCCGGATTGCCCTCAGTGGAAACTCTCCTTGTCGACCAGAACGGGACTCGGACTATCCGAGGCCCCCGCCGAAGTGACAGCAACAAGCGCCTGAGCACGACACCACTCGGAGACCTCAGTTAGGGTCCGGCGCAGCTGTCTAAAATGCCGCGATGACGTTACGGGTGATGTCCAGCTACAGTTCCACGTACGACCTCGTGAGCTATCCGACAGACTCGTGAAGGTCAGGTTGCCGATTAGGCAGGGGGTGGGCTTAGCTGCGGTCGAGCTCGTCGCGACCGGAGTTGTGCCCCGGAGTCAGGATTGCCTCGATCTCTTCATCGCTCGTCGCTTGCTGGGAGTGTATCATGCGCTTTTTTTCTGAAGGCGCTCCTCACCTGATTAGGCTCGTCTCTGTGATGTTTGTCTAAGGATTTTACGGAGGCGCGGCCGCAGTGATAGTCGACACCGAAGGCCTCGTCTCAGTTTGTCTCACAAGCCCAAGGTGACAAATGCCGTGGGCGGAGATGAGCGGTAGATTCGTTATTCACCATTGGAGGGGGGTCGGCCTGTGGACGGGACGTCTCCCCCTCCTTTGCCTCGACCGCTTGGGGGTGCCTCTACGGGCTCGCCGTGCTGGGCTCTGGCGCAATCCGAGTCATCATCGTGAAAGCCAAATCGTGGTGTCCACCGGTTGAGACGGGCGACGTAAATCGGTGGCTTCCTAGAAGCCTTCTTTCGTGCGTCGTCTATCAGTTTGCCTAAACTCTCGCAAGCTAGGGGCAGTCTATCTCAGCTAGAGATACGCACCCTCTTTCGATACTCGCACGCCGACCAGATCCGAGTGACCCTTGAAAAACACGGGGGCTTGAAGCGAGTGCGCGAAGATCGAGAACGCATTGCCGGTCCAGCGCGTGTTGTCGGCCAGAACGAGCGAGCCCGGTCGGAGCTTGGGCCGGATCGTGGCGAGTTCGAACGTGAGATGGGGCGGCGTGTGGCGGCTGTCGTGGAGAAACAGTCCGATCGACGGGAGCTCGGAGACCAGGCCGGGGAGCAGTTCCTCGGACGGTCCGAGCCGGAGGTCCCAGCCCCTCCGCCACGCCTGGGGTACCGCCCAGCCGGTGCTCCGACCGGGAGGTAAGGAGACCGGCGACTCGTCCGAAGCGAGCCTCCGGCCGCGCTGCCGCGTAGGTCGGTCGATCGAATGGAGGGTGCCGTGCCCGTTCGCGCGGAGTGCGGCGAGAAAGTGGGCCGAGGAGACACCGCTGCTCACTCCGGTCTCCACAATGTGGTCCGGTCGGAGCAGGCGGGTGAATGCGTACAGTTCGAACGGCGCACGGATCTGGGCGTAGCTCTCTCGACCGCCCTTCTGGTGGCTCGCGTGGATCTCCAGCTCCTCGTGGACGATCCGGTCCAGTTCGGCGAGGACCCGGTCGATCTCCGGCGGGCTTGCTCCGGTGAGGTGACGGATCCAAGCGACGGACGGCTTCGCGCGACGATCCCCTAGGGCCTTCGTCGCCCGTCCTATTGCACGGCGACCTTTCGACGCTGGAGCGGTCATGCGGGTCGGGTCCGGGGGTCACCTCGATCGTCGAGGTGGGCCGCGCGCACCGTCAGTCGGGAGGTCGAAGCGGTGCCCGATCGTTCGACGCGGTCGAGAACAAGACGCTTTGCGAAGAAGGGCGCGTCGACGACCAAGGTTTCGAACTCGCCCCCCTCCCCGGCAACGTGCACGCCACGGCCTCCGGCGTGCGTCGCCTCGAGCCGCTGCAGTTGAGCGCGATCCAGTCGTTCGCCGAGCAACTCCGCTCCCAGAGGTTCCGCGGCGAGGTGAACGAACCGGATGTCCAGCCCCGCCGCGAGCTCCTCGCGCACGACCCGGGAGGGGTCCTTCCGCCACAGCGGCGCGTAGAGGCGCCGGTGGACGCGATCGGCGGCTCGGAGGAGTCGGGCCCACTGGTACGAAGACTCGATGGCTCCCGACACGACGGGGCCGGTTCCGTGCCTCATCGCCGCAACCAGGGCCTCCTCCTCCGCTGTCGAACCCTCGCCACGGACCTCGACCTCCCGGTGCGCCTTGCCCCACGCTCGGGCCTGGAGCTCGACCAGCCCGAGGTTCGGAGTGTGGAAGAGCATTGATTCGGGGTCGTGGGGCCGCACGGTGACCAACTCGTCGACGGGCCAACCCTGTGTGTCGCAGAGGTAGGCCGCGTAGATCGAGTCCTTCCCTCCGGACACGAGCGCGCTCGACATGGAGGACGTTAGGGCAGTCCCAGTCCGGAACGCCAGCGTGGATAGATCGATCGGAGATCCAATCGCGACCGCTCGCGCCCGGCCCACCGCAAGATGGAGTCGTCGCTCGTGATCCGGCCGAGGAGATCGAACGGGAGTCCTCCCATCGCCGCCTCGAAGCGATCCGTGTCGCCGACGGGCACCTCCACGACGAAGCGGGAGCCTCCTTCGGCGACGAGCGCGAGGCCCGGGGTCGGGAGCCCGGCTGCCTCGAGGTCGACGTCGAATCCAAGCTGTCCGCCGAACGCCATCTCGGCGAGCGTGACGGCGAGGCCCCCGTCCGAGACGTCATGCGCGGCACGAACCAGCCCTTCGCGACCCGCGGCGACCAGCGCCTCTCCGAGCTTGCGCAGCCTCGCGGGATCGGTGCGGGGGGGCCGCAGCCCCGTGAGCCCATTCCGGCGCGCGTAGAGGGAGCCGCCGAGCTCCGCTCTAGTGGTCCCCAGCAGATAGAGGACATTGCGATCGGACTTGAGATCGCTCGTGACGGCGTGCGCCACATCTTCGACGATCCCGGTCGCGAGGAGGACCGGGGTCGGCGGGATCTCGTGACCGAGGCCTCCGTTGTAGAAGCTCACATTGCCGGACGGCACCGCGAATCCCAGGGCTCGCGCGGCGCGAGCCAGTCCCTGCGTCGACTCTTGAAAGTCGCGCAGCACGCGCGGATCTTCCGGGTTTCCGAAATTGAGGCAGTTCGAGAACGCGTCGGGCCGAGCGCCCACTGCGTAGAGGTTCCGCGCGGCCTCCTCTACCGTCCACTCCGCTCCCGGGGCGGGAGCCTCGCGACACGCCCACGGCTGCGCCGCCGTGGCGATGGCGAGGCCCCGCGGGCTCGTGGGGCGGGGCTGGAGCACGGCGGCGTCGCCATGGCTCGGAGAGGCGACGCGGCCCGTGAGCGGCTTCACGACCGAGCGGCCCTGGACTTCGTGATCGTAGACGCGGAGGATCGGCTCGCGCGACGCCGAGTCGGGCGACAGCACCATCTCCTGAAAGAGTCCGGCCAGATCGTGGTCCGGGACCTTCGGCGGTGAGCCATGGCGCCGGACGCGCGCTTTGGTGGTCCGCCGAAGCGGCGGGCGGTCGACGCGGAACCTCACCTCCAGGCGCGCGGCAGGTTGTCCGTGCCAGAGGATATCCTCGTAGGGTCCGGACGTGACCTCGCCCAAGTCGGACGCCGGGACTCCGAACCGCAGGAAAATGGCGAGGAGCGCGGGAAGGTCGACCGATCGGACGTCGAGCATCATCCGTTCCTGCGACTCCGAGATCCAGACCTCCCACGGTCGAAGCCCCGGCTCCCGCA
Source organism: Thermoplasmata archaeon (assembly GCA_030064695.1). The sequence goes on along the minus strand of JASHYV010000034.1, from coordinate 565 downwards.
GCGGGACCTGAGCCAGATCGATGCGCGACCCGAACCCTCCGGCGTGCACGAGCTCGCCAGTAGCGGACGCGAGCCCGCCGCCGCCCAGGTCCTTCAGCCCCTGGACCAGGCCCCGGTCGAACGCCTCGAGGCAGGCGTGGATGAGCGGCTCCTTCATGATCGGGTTCCCGAGCTGAACCGCGCCGCGCGATTCGGTCTCGCTGCGGTCGGTGAGCTCCTTCGACGCGAACGCGACCCCGCCGATCCCATCGCGGCCGGTCCGGCCGCCGACGAGGACCAGCCGGTTGCCGACCGCGGCCGCCCGATTGGGTCGGAGCCGCGCCTTCGGCAGGAAACCGAGACAGCCGACGTTGACGAGCGGGTTCACGGTGTACGACGGGTCGAAGTAGACCCCACCGGACACGGTGGGAACGCCGACCCGGTTCCCGTAGTCCCGGATCCCCGCGATGACGCCCTCCGCAAGATACCGCGGGCTCTTCACGCCGGGCGGAAGCGCGTCCGGCGCGAGATCGAGCGGTCCGAAGAACAGCGGATCGGTGAGCGCAATGGGCTTTGCACCCACCGC
>JASHYV010000033.1 GCA_030064695.1 Thermoplasmata archaeon | reverse complement strand
CCGGCAGGCCCGCTGGGACGAGCCCCATCTATGGGACCTCGCGCCGGATCGGCCCCACGAGGCGCCGCCCACGATCCCCGGTGTGCCGGAGTCCCTGCGACGCAAGGAGGGGCTGCGCTGGCCCGAGCTCTCCGAGCTCGAGGTCGTCCGGCACTACACTCGACTGTCGCAGATGAACTTCGGGATCGACACCTCCGCGTATCCGCTCGGCTCGTGCACGATGAAGTACAATCCGAAGGTCTCGGAGCTGCTCGCGCGCCGGAAGGGGGCCGCCGAGATGCATCCGGACCAGCCCGAGGAGACGGCGCAGGGGGCGCTCGAGCTGATCTGGCGGCTCGAGCGGATCCTCCAGAAGGTCACCGGGCTGCCCGAGGTCTCCCTGCAGGCCGCCGCGGGCGCCCACGGAGAGTACGCGGCGCTGCTCATGGTCCGCGCCTATTTCCGCGACCGAGGAGAGTCGGCGAGCCGCACCGAGGTGCTGCTGCCGGACACCGCGCACGGCACGAACCCCGCGTCCGCCGCGATGGCCGGGTTCTCGACACGAGAGATCGTGTCGAAGGAGGGGTGCGTCGACCTGGACGCGCTCCGCGCCGCCGTCTCCGACCGTACGGCCTGCTTCATGCTCACCAACCCGAACACCGCCGGACTGTTCGAGAGCGACATCCTCGAGATCGCCGAGATCGTGCACGGCGCCGGCGGCACGCTCTACTACGACGGCGCGAACCTCAACGCGATCCTGGGCATCACCCACCCCGGGCGCATGGGGTTCGACGTCGCCCACCTGAACCTGCACAAGACGTTCGCCACGCCGCACGGGGGCGGCGGACCGGGCGCCGGCGTGCTGGCGGCGAGCGACGCGCTGGCCCCGTATCTCCCGATCCCGCGGGTCGTCAAGGTCGGCCGGAAGTTCCGCCTCGACTACGATCGTCCCAAGTCGATCGGGAAGATCAAGTCCGCCTACGGGAACTTCGGGCTCGACCTGCGAGCGTACGCGTTCGCGCTCAGCCACGGCGAGGAGGGGCTGAAGCACGTCTCCCGCCGGGCCGTGCTCAACTCGAACTATCTCGGGAAGCGCCTCGGGGAATTCCTGCCCCGACCGTTCCGCCCGCTCGTGAAGCACGAGTTCCTGCTCTCCGGAGCACCGCTCAAGGAACGGGGCGTGCGGACGCTCGACCTCGCGAAGCGGCTCCTGGACGAGGGGGTGCACGCGCCCACAGTCTACTTCCCGTCCCTCGTGGAGGAGTCGCTGATGATCGAGTTCCCCGAGACGGAGTCGAAGCGGGAGCTGGACGCGTTCGTCGCGGCGTTCGACCGCGCCGTGCACGACACGCCGGAGAACCTCCACGCCGCGCCCCGGTCGCTCGCGGTGCGGCGGATCGACGAGGTCCGCGCGGCGCGGGAGCCCGTGCTCTCGTGGAAGGACCTGCGGTCCCACACCGCAAAGGTTGAAGCCCCGACTCCACTCCGGCCGACGCCATGAAGCCGCGGGTCCAGAAGATCTTCCAGCAGTTCGCGAAGCCGCCCGAGGCCCTCGTGCTGGCGAATGCGATCGACCCTCACCTCGATCAGACGTTCTTCTACGTGTTCGACGTGCCCGCCGGGCTCTTCGAGGGGTCGCTGGCGATCGCGCACCCCGACGGGGAGCTCGACGTGCTCTCCTCGCCGCTCGAGGCGGAGTCCGCCGAGCAGGCGGCGAAGCACGACCCGCACGTGAAGGTCCATGTGGTGAGCCGGGAGGAGACCGACGGCTACGCCCGGAAGCTCCTCGCGGGCGCCGGGACCATCGCGCTCAACTACCGGGAGCTCACGCACGAGTGGTTCAACCGACTCGAAAAGGCGCTCCCGGAGGCGAAGTGGACGGACGCCTCGAACGCCATCCGGTCCGCCCGGGTGACGAAGGACCCGCACGAGATCGAGCTGCTCCGCAAGGCGGCCGACATCGGCTCGCAGGTGGGTCGGGAGATCCCGGGGATGCTCAAGGCGGGCATCACCGAGCTCGAGCTCGCTTCGCAGATGGAGTACCGGATGGGCCAGCACGGCGCGAGCGGCCGCTCGTTCGCCACGATCGTCGCGTTCGGGGCGCACGGCGCAGAACCCCACTTCTCGCCGGGCACCACGAAGCTCACGCCCGGGGTCTCGATCGTCTGCGACTTCGGCGCCTACTACCGTCGATACGCGAGCGACATCACCCGTTCGTACCACTTCGGGCGGCGCGACGACGAGCTCAAGAAGGTCCACGAGAAGGTCTTCGAGGCGCAGGCGGCGGCGCTCGCCGCCGTGAAGCCGGGCGTCCCGGCCAAGGAGGTCCACGGCGCCGCGGCGGCGGTGATCGACGCCTCGCCCTGGAAGGGGCGCCTCACCCACGGGGTCGGTCACTCGATCGGCCTCTGCGTGCACGACGGCTGGGGCTACGGGCCGACCGCCGAGGACCCGCTCCAGGAGGGCATGGCCATCACGGTCGAGCCCGGCATCTACCTGCCCGGTCGCGGCGGGGTCCGGATCGAGGACGACATCGTCGTCACGAAGACCGGCTACTCGTTCCTCACCACGGCCCCGCGCGAGTACCTCGAGGTCCCGGCGTGAGGTTCGGCGTTCTCACGGGCGGCGGGGACTGCCCGGGATTGAACGCGGCCATCCGCGCGGTCGTCCGGCGGGCGGCGGAGCGCGGCCACGAGACGATCGGATTCCTGGACGGCTGGAAGGGGCTGCGCGACGGACAGGCCCGGCCGCTACGCGTGGCCGACGTCGCCGGCATCCTCGGCCGGGGCGGAACGATCCTCGGGAGCTCGCGCACCAACCCGTTCGCCAAGGAGACGGACGCGGAGAAGGTGCTCGCGACCCTGAAGGGCGAGCGGATCGACGCGCTCGTCGCCATCGGGGGCGACGACACGCTCTCCGCCGCGCGGGAGCTCTTCCGACGCGGTGGCAAGGTCGTCGGCGTTCCCAAGACGATGGACAACGACGTCTCGGGGACCGACTGGACGTTCGGCTTCCATTCCGCCACCGCGGTCGCCGTCGACGCGCTCGAGCGACTGCGCGACACCGCCGGCAGTCACCACCGGGCGATCGTGCTCGAGGTGATGGGCCGCCACGCCGGCTGGGTCGCCCTTGCGACCGGCCTCGCGGGCGGTGCGGACGCGACCCTGGTCCCGGAGGAGCCGTACGACGAGGACCAGCTCGTCGGGCACGTACGCCGGGCCGTCGAGGAGAAGGGCTACGCGCTGATCGTCGCCAGCGAGGGGATCGATCTCGGTCCGCGTCGAGGCGCCGCCGGCGGGAAGGACGAGTTCGGCCACGAGCTCCTGGGCCAGCGCGGGGTCGGACTCGAGCTCGCGAAGCGGATCGAGGAGCACACCGGCATCGAGACGCGGAGCGCCCAGATCGGGCACATCCAGCGGGGGGGTCCTCCGGAATTGTTCGACCGGATCCTCGCGACGCGTCTCGGTGCCTACGCCGTCGACCTCGCGTTGGGCGGGCGGTTCGGAGAGGTCGCGGTGCTGCGAGGACCGACGATCGTCGGGATCCCGCTCGATGAGGCGGTGGGCACCGCCAAGATCGTCACCCCCGACTGGCTCGACCTCCTGCACACCTTCGATGCGTAGGCGCCCATGGCGGTCCGGGCGCTCTGGTATCGGAACGGAACCCTCTCCCTGCTCGATCAGCGGGAGCTCCCGGGCCGGACGGTCGTCCGTAAGCTCCGACGGCTCCGCGACGTAGCTCGCGCGATCCGTACCATGCAGGTGCGCGGCGCCCCCGCGATCGGGGTCGCCGCCGCGTACGGAATGGTGCTCGGGAAGCGGGAGGGATCGTACACTCCGGGCTCCGCGGCGGCCGAGCTGCGTGCCACTCGGCCCACGGCGAACGACCTCTTCGTCGGGATCGAGGAAGTGCGCCGGGCCTGGACGGCCGGCGAGGATGTGGAGGCCGCGGCCGAGGCCTACCGGGACCGGATCGTGGACGAGTGCCATCGGATCGGGACCGCGGGCGCGCCGCTGTTCGCCCGGACCCGACGGGTCCTGACCCACTGCAACGCGGGGGCCCTGGCCACCGTCGAATGGGGCACGGCGCTCGCGCCCCTGCGCGTGGCGCGCGCGCGCGGCGCCCCGCTGTTCGTCTGGGTGGACGAGACCCGCCCGCTGCTCCAGGGGGCCCGGCTCACCGCTTGGGAGCTCGCCCGCGAGCGGATCCCGCACGCGGTGATCGCCGACAACGCCGCGGGCCACTATCTCGCCACCGGCCAGGTCGATGCGGTCATCGTGGGCGCGGACCGGAT
>JASHYV010000032.1 GCA_030064695.1 Thermoplasmata archaeon | reverse complement strand
CCCTCGACGCACTCCTCGGTCCGGAGGTAGCTCTTCGCCTGCCGACCGTCGCCGAGCACCTCGAGGCGACCGGGGTCCTGCCGCAGCTTCTCGAAGAAGTCGAAGAGGATCCCGTGGTTCATGCCGGGTCCGATGATGTTCGCGAACCGGAAGACGTGCGCCCGGAACCCGTACGAGTGCGCGTAGGCGCTCACGAGCCCCTCCGCGGCGAGCTTGTTCGCCCCGTAGAGCGACTGGGGCTCGAGCGGACCATACTCCTCCGGGGTCGGGAGCACCCGGGGCTGTCCGTAGACCACGCTCGACGAGGAGAAGCGCACACGCTCGACGTGATGGCGCCGCACCGCCTCGAGCACGCGGAAGGCGGCTACGGTCCCGTTCTCGAGATCGATGCGGGGATCGGCGGTGCCCCGCCGGATGTCCCCGTTGGCGGCGAGGTGCCAGACCTCGGCCGCCCCCTCGAAGTCCGCCTCCCATGCCCCCGCCTCCCGGAGGTCCGCGGCCCGGAAGGTGAAGCGGCCGGCCTCCGCACCCGTCGGGAGGTTGGCGCGTTCTCCTGAGGAGAGATTGTCGATGCCCCGGACCTCGCGGCCCCGGGCGAGGAGGGCGCGCACCAGCACGCTCCCGATCGCCCCGGCGGCGCCCGTGACGACCGCGGGGCCGGCGGCGACGCGCGACATCTCCTCGAGTCGGGCCAGCAGTTAGGGAAGCATATATAAGCGAAGGGCCGCCTAAACTCGCTACCGGCGCGGCGTCGGGGCAAATCTCCCATGCGCACCTACGTTCGGATGACATTCCACTCGGAGGGTGCGAACCCGATGAAGGTCCTCGAGGCGATGCGGGGCCTGGGGTTCGAGGAGTCGATGGGCATGCACGACTTCGTGTTCAAGTGGAAGGACAAAGCGAGCCTCGACGACGTGATGCGCCTCATGGCCGACATGCACGAACGCCTGAAGGGCCTCGACGTCAACTACGAGATCACCACGATCTCCTGATCCCGTTCCCTCTCCTCATTCATGGCCGCGGACCAACTGGACCGTCTCGAGCGCATCCTGCTCCTGCATCTCCTGGAGCACCGGGGCCAGCAGATCCGCTTCGAGGCCTCGCAGTGGACGACGGAGTTCGGCGTGGTTCGAAAATTCGCCGCGGAGGATCAGGCCGAGCTGAAGCGCGCGCTCCGCTCGCTCGAGATGTCCCGCATGGTCTACCGACGCACGCAGTACGTGATCGGGTATTCCGAGCCGAAGCACGTGTTCTCGCTCACCCCCACCGGGCACCGCAAGGCCCTCGAGTTCCAGCACGAGGAGGAGCTCCGCGGCACCGACGAGCCGGGCCCCGGGCCGGACTCCGACTCGAACGGTGGTCACCCCGCTCCCGGACGCCGGAGCGGGCGCGGGGCCTGAGCGCGGCATGACGGTCCTCGAGGGACCGAACGTCCGGCTGCGGCCGCTCTCGACCCCGGACTACGCATCGATCTTCGCGTGGTACAACGACCCGGACATCGTCGCGCCCTTCGACCGGTTCGAGACGGACACCTGGGACGGCTTCGTCGCGGGGGTCGAAGCGGCCCCCGGCGACCCGAGCTCGCTGTCGCCCCGGTTCGCCGTCGAGCGACGCTCCGAGCCCGGCGCCATCGGCGTCGTCGGCTTCTACCGGGCGCACCCGGTGCTCGAGTACCTCGATGTCTGGTACGTCCTCGGGGAGCGCTCGGTGCGAGGTCACGGGTACGGCCGGGAGGCGGTCGAGCTGCTGATCGGGCACCTGTTCGCGACGGAGACCGTCGCCCGGGTCGGCGCGACCTGCGACATCGACAACGTCCCGTCGTACCGGTTGCTGGAGGGGTTGGGGTTGCGTCGCGAAGGGACCCTCCGGAGCGCCCTCTTCCACCACGGCGGGTGGCACGACATCCACGTCTACGGGATCACGTCGGCGGAGTGGGCGTCGCGCCCGCCCCGAGGGTGAGACGGACCCGGCGGTCGTTCGCCGCGTCGATCCCCAGCTCGACCACCCCCAGCTCGGCGGTCGTCCTCAGGTGGGTGCCGCCGCAGGGACAGGCGTCGATCGAGCCGATCTCGATGATCCGCACCGGGTCGACCTGGGCCGGGAGCGGGACGAGCCCCGACCGGCCGGCGAACGGGTTCCGGTTCCACTCGACGCGGGGCACGAACCGGACCGCGACGGGCTGCGGCTGCGCGACCGCGTCGCGCAGGTCGGCCCGCAGCGCGCCGAGATGCTCCCGGCCCAGCGGGCCCTCCAGGTCGAGCGTCGCTTCCGAGCCCGAGAGCTGGGCCCGCTGCGTTCTGAGGCCGGTGCGGGCGAAGATCCGGGCGCTTGTGAGGTGCTGGCCCGTGTGCAGTCGCATGTGCCGGTGGCGTCGCGCCCAGTCGATGCTCCCGGACAGCTCCTCGCCCGCGCGGGGGGCCCGGGCGCCGGGCGCGGCGGGGCGGACCCGGTGCAGCACCGTCCCCGCCGACTTGGTGACGTCCACGACCTCCCAGAGGGCGCCGTTTTCGCCGCGCAGCTCGCCCCGGTCGGCGGGCTGTCCGCCGCCGGTCGGATAGAAGAACGTGCGGTCCAGGACGACGCTGCCGGGAGGCAGGGCGGTGACCCGAGCGGAGAACTCCCGCACGTAGGCCGCGGACGGCTCGGCAAGGTAGGCCAGCTCGGTCAACGGAATCGCGAGCTCTCCGGCGAAGAAACCGCTTGCTCGCGCTCGCGCGGCAGGATACCTTTTTAGAGGGGGCCGATGTGTCGCGCGAAGGGTTTCGAATGTTCAAGCTCCGCATCAAGATGGAGAGCCTCCGGGAGGTCGTGGAGGCGGTCTCCGTGCTCGTCAACGAGGTCAAGCTCTCGATCTCCAAGGACGGGCTCGAGGGGAAGGCGGTCGACCCGTCGCACGTCGCGATGCTGGTCCTGAAACTGCAGAAGGGCGCCTTCGAGGAGTTCACCGGGGAACCCACCGAGGTCGGCGTCGACATCGAGAAGATCAAGGAGGTGCTCCGGCTCTCGAAGCCGGGCGACGTCATCGAGCTGCAGTTCGACGGCAAGAACCGGCTGGTCGCGAACGTGGGCCGCGTCACGCGCCAGATGGCGGTCGTCGATCCCGCCGGCATCACCGACCCCAAGGTCCCGAACGTCAACCCGCCGTCGCTCGTCACCGTGAAGCTCGAGGACCTCCGGCAGGGGATCCGCGGCAGCGAGAGCTTCACCGACCACGTCACCCTCACGCTCGCGCCCGACGCCTTCACGATGCACTCGGAAGGGGACACCGACCGCCTCGACCTCCGGATCCCGAAGGAGTCGCTCCCCCGGCTCGAGGCGAAGGAGCCGGTGAAGAGCATGTACCCGCTCGATTTCTTCTCGGGCATGGTCAAGGCGATCTCGGCCGAGGACGCGACGCTCCACGTGGGGAACGAATACCCCCTCAAGGTCGAGTTCTCGATGGTCGGCGGTCGCGGCGAGGGCCGCTACCTGCTCGCGCCCCGCGTCGAAGAGGACTGAGCGGGCCGCCCGCCGGCCCGACCGAGCCCGCCGAGACCGAGTCATGGCGCGCGAGCCGGAGCACGCGGTCGCAATCCTCTCGGCCGTGCGGACCCCGATCGGCCGGTTCGGGGGCGCCCTCCGGTCCGTGCCGGCGCCCAAGCTCGGGACGCTCGCGGCGGCGGCCGCGATCGGGCAGGCGCATCTCGCCCCCTCGGACATCGAGGAGGTCCTGCTCGGGGAAGCGATCCAGGCGGGCGTCGGCCAGAACCCGGCCCGACAGGTGCTCCGTGGGGCGGGCATCCCCGACACGGTGGGTGCAGCGACGATCAACATGGTCTGCGGCTCCGGTATGAAGGCGATCCATCTCGGTGACGCCGCGATCCGCACGGGGGACTTCGACCGCGTCCTGGTGGGCGCCATGGAGTCGATGTCGATGGCGCCGTACCTGGTCGAGGGCGCGATGCGCTGGGGGAGCCTGCCCGGTCCGCACGCCCTGGTCGATGGGATGCAGCAGGACGCCCTGATAGACGCCTACGACGAGCACGAGATCATGGGGCTCACGGGAGAGCGGATCGCCGCCAAGATGGGGCTCACCCGGGCGGAGGTCGACGCGTTCGGGCTCCGCAGCCATCTCCTCGCCTCCCGGGCCGTCGCGGACGGGACCTTCCGGAGCGAGATCGTGCCGGTGCCGGGCGCCTGGACCCAGAGCGGCCAGGAGCTCGCGTCGGACGAGGCGCCGCGGGCGGACACCACGCTCGAGAAGCTGGCCCGCCTCAAGCCGGCGTTCGCACCGAACGGCGTGCTGACCGCCGGGAACTCCTCGAAGCTCTCCGACGGCGCAGCGGCGCTCGTGCTCGCGAGCGCCCGCGAGGTACGTCGGACCGGCACGAAGCCGATCGCGTGGATCCACTCGGTCGCCGAGAGCGGCGTGCACCCGCGGGACGTCATGGAGTCGCCCATCCCGACCGTGCGCAAGCACCTGGAGCGGACCGGACTCACTCCCGGCGACTTCGACCGGGTGGAGCACAACGAGGCGTACGCCTCGGCGTCGATCGCCGTGCAGCGCACCTTCGGCTTCGCCGACGACCGGTTCAACGTCCACGGCGGCGCCATCGCGCTCGGGCATCCGATCGGCGCGAGCGGCGCCCGCATCGTCGTGACGCTGGCCCACGAGCTCACCCGCTCGAAGGGGTCGCTCGGCCTGGCCACGCTCTGCATGGGCGGAGGCAACGGCCTGAGCACCGCGATCGACCGACGCGGTCTCTGACCGCCCGTCGGAGCTAGCGCAGGCGGAGCCCCGTCCGGGTCTCGATCTCGGCCAACGCCGTCCGCACGACCGGAAGCTCCCCTCTCGGCGCTCCGCCGGACGCGTCCCCGGCGAGGCGGGCGGCGAACTCCTTGAGGCGTCCGAGCGCTCGGCCGCTCTCCAGGTTGTGAGCGAGGTCCCGCCGGATGCCCGCCACCAGCGCGGCGGCGGCGCGCGCGCCGATCCGTCCGCCCGGGCCCGGGCGGGT
>JASHYV010000031.1 GCA_030064695.1 Thermoplasmata archaeon | reverse complement strand
GGGCGCTCGCGACCGGCGAGTTCTGGACCGGGCAGTCGGCGCTCAGGCTCGGACTCGTCGACGCACTCGGCGACCGGGAGATCGCGCTGGAGGAACTGGCCCGGTTCACCGGAGTGCCGGCGAGCAAGACCGTGCGCCTGGCGCCGCCGAGGCCGTTGCTCGACCGGCTCCTGAGCGGTGGGGCGAACGACGTGGGGGGCGGCCTCCTCGGAAGGTTCCACGACGCGGTCGAGGACGCGGTCCTGGATCTCGGCGGGCCCGGGTTGCGTCGCTGACGTTCCCGGATTTGGTTAAATAGGCCCCCCGCGCTGCGTCGGGCGGACATGCCCGACAATAAACGCTCCGGCTTCTCCAGCGCGGCCGGTCTCATCCAGTACTACGACATGGAGGAGACCCGGGCGCTCAAGATCAACCCGTACATCGTGGTCGGGATGGGGATCGCCGCGGCCTTCCTCGTCGAGTTCCTGAACTGGCGCGCGATCTGATCCGCTACGCCGGAACCATCGGCAGCGGGGTCGACTCGGGGGCCAGGCCCGGCAGATATCGTCCCTGGTCGGACAGCCCGAGCAGGTAGACCTTCGATTCCGGCGACTCGTCGAGCACCCGGTAGCCTGTGCGGGCGGCGAGCCGATGGGCGAAGAGCCCGATCTCCCCGTGGCTGGGCACGTGGTCGCGACCGAGACGTTGCCGCGACTTCCCCATGTAGACGTAGCCCTTCGGCTCGACGAAATCGGGCCGGGCGAGCAGGTCGAGCTCGGCGTACCGGTCGACCCAGCCCAGGTTCCAGCCCTTCACCAGCGTGTGCCGGACCACGCGGCGCGTCTTCAGGTCGCGCACGATCGAGAGCGACTCGCGCAGCCGGGCCCACGCGTCGTCGTAGGCCGGCAGGGTGAGCCGACGGAAGATCGCCTCGTTCGGGGCCGTGACGGAGACGTACAGCTGGGTCGGCAGCGGGTCGAGGGCGCGCAGCGCATCCGGGTTGGTGCCGTTCGTGACCAGGAAGGTCGTGATCCCGCGGGCGTGGCAGAGCTCGAGGAAGCGGTTCATCTTGGGATAGAGCGTTGGCTCGCCGGTGAGCGAGATCGCGATGTGGCGCGGCGTCTGGCTCGCATCCCAGCGCTCGGGAGCGACGGCGGGGTCGCCCTTGAAGCCGGAGAGGATCCGGCGCTGGGCGTCGATCGAGCGATCGAGGAGCCGCTCGGGGTCGTCGTACTCGGGCATCACCGCGTCGTTCTCCCAGCCCTGGTTGCGCCAGCAGAACCGGCAGTGCAGGTTGCACGAGTCGATCGACGGCGACATCTGGAGGCATCGGTGGCTCTCGATGCCGTAGAACCGTCCCTTGTAGCAGTCCCGGCCCTTCGTCAGCGACTCGCGCGTCCAGTAGCAGAGCTTGACGGCGCTGTGCTGGCCCACGAGCTGGTAGCCCTGGCCGACCAGCTCGGTCGAGAGATCCTGGTCCCCCATCGTCCGCGGGCGCACGACCGGGTCTCGCACCTTAAGGATTTGCGACGGCGCAGATGGGTTACCCGGAGGTATCCGGGGGGTTTTGACCCCTGGCCGGCGTGGAGCGTCCGATGCGAGCCGCGATCGTCCGCGCGCGCGGGCAGCGCCCGGAACTGGGCGACTGGCCGGAGCCGGTGGTCGGGCCGGGCGCCACGCTCGTCGAGGTCACGGCGGTGGCGGTGAGCCCCCTCGCACGGTCCCGGGCCGCCGGGGTCCACTACAGCCAGCAGTCGGTGTTTCCCCTGGTCGCCGGCGTGGACGGGGTCGGACGCACGCCCGAGGGCCGTCGCGTCTACTTCGGTTTCCTCCCGCACCCGCAGGGTTCACTGGCCGAGCGCGCGGCCGCGCCCGCCGACCGGCTCCTGCCGATCCCCGACGACCTCGACGACGCGACCGCCGCGGCGGCGGCGATCCCCGGCATGTCCGCCTGGCTGCCGCTCTCGCGCCGGGTCGCCATCCCTCCGGGCGAGGGCGTCCTCGTGAACGGAGCGACCGGCGCCGCCGGCCGGCTGGCCCTCCAGGTCGCCCGGCACTGGGGCGCCGCCCACGTGGTCGCGACCGGGCGGGACCCCGCGCAGTTCGCGGAGCTGAAGGAGCTCGGCGCGGACCGGGTGATCTCCGTCGCGCACCCGGGCGAGGTGTTCCGCGAGGAGGTCCGGGCCGCCGTGACCGAGTTTCGCGTCGGGGTTATCCTCGACTACCTCTGGGGACCGTCCGCGGCGGAACTCATCGCGGCGATCGGGACGGGGGAGCCGCCCCGCGGCCCGGACCGGGTCCGACTCGTCGAGGTCGGCGCCGTCTCGGGCGACGCGGTGTCGCTGTCGGGGGCGGCCCTGCGCAGTTCGGGCCTCGAGATCCTCGGGTCCGGGATCGGCAGCACGCCGCCGGGCGACGTGCGCGCCGCCATCGGGGAGGTGCTCCGCGCGTTCCGGCCCGCGGGGTTCCGGATCCGGATCGACGAGCGGCCGTTCGAGGAGCTCGGCACCACCTGGCCACGCGAGACCGACGTGAGCGCCCGCACCGGGCGGCTCGTCTACCGGCTCCCCGGAGCCGGTCCCCGGCTCACTTGAACTCCTCGCGCTCGAACAGGAAGAGCCCGGCGATGGCGGTGAGCAGCAGGTAGCCGATCATGATCACGACGCCCTCGGCGATGCCCGCCGTGTAGGTCGTGACCGTCATCGAGAACCGGCCCATCATCGTGGTGGTGGTCGTCACCGTGCCCTTGAGGCCCCAGTTCACCGGCGAGGAGAACACGCTGCCGATCGTCGAGCTCGCGTAGGAGATGACCATCCACGGCTCGGTGTGGACCAGGTCGGTGATGAGGTCCTGGATCAGCGAGAAGCCGATCAGGAACAGGATCGCCGTCAGGACGAAGCCGTAGGCGCTCGTCTTGAACAGCGAGCTGAAGAAGAACGTGGCGCCGAGGACGGAGCCCAGATAGACGATCCCGAGGACGAGCGAGGCCACGAGCTGCCAGGGCAGCGCGCCCGCGCCGAAGTAGTACGCCCCGTTGATCAGGAGGATCACGAGGAAGAGCAGCATCATCGCGACCGAGGCGAGGAACGCGGCGATGAACTTCCCCAGGTACACGGTGGTCCGCCGGAGCGGCAGTCCCATCAGGAAGTAGCCGGTCTTGTTCTGGAACTCGCCCGCGATCGCGTCGCCGCCGAAGAACACCGCGGAGAGGATCACGACGAAGTCGGCGCCGGAGCCCCAGAACGAGCCGTAGAACGCGAGGTTGGTCGAGACGATCGACCCGCGGAAGTGGGCCACGACGAGCGAGATGATGGCGCCGATCGCGACGACGATGCCCGCGAGCGCCACGAACCGGCGCGAGCGCAGGTACTCGCGGAACTGGAACCGGGCCAGCTGAGTGACTTGGCGCGCGGACTCCGGGACGTGCAGATGCGCCGCGGGGGCGTCGGCCGTTGCGGAGGCCATCTAGTCCCCCCGGGAGATTTGCTGCAGGTAGATCTCCTCGAGCGCGCTCTCCGACTCGGTCACCTGGACGACCCCGATGTGGAGCCCGACCAGCGACTCCAGGAGCCGCTCCTGGGCGTCCAGCCCGCCGGTGAAGCGCAGCCGGATCCGGCGCGGGTCCAGCAACGTGGCGTTGGTCACTCCGGCGAGCGTGGCGACCCGCTGGTTCACGACGTCTGGCGTCACGGGCCGGGAGAGCATCGCGTCGACGGACTGATGGCCGTCCTTGAAGCGGGAGGTCACGTTCTCGAGCGTGTCGTAGAAGAGCAGCTTGCCCTTGTCGATGAGCGCGACCTCGTCGCAGACGTCGACGACCTCGCTGAGGATGTGGCTGCTCATGAAGATCAG
>JASHYV010000030.1 GCA_030064695.1 Thermoplasmata archaeon | reverse complement strand
GAGGGCACCGTCACGCCGTCGAAGTCGCGGGAGAGCTTCCCGGCGGCGTTCGTCGCGGTCGGCACGTCGAACCTGTCCGACCTCGACAACATCAACGACCCGCTCTCCGACCGTCTCACCAGCCTGCACATCGGCTACAACGACCGGCACGCCGACAACCGCCGGATCGTCTATCTGGGCCGGTCCACCGAGGGGATCGGCTGGGTGCCGGAGATCCTGGTCGACGCCGGAGTCCGCGTCGTCGAGGCGTGGCGGCTCCGGATGAGCGAGGACAACCCGGACATCGGGGAGGTCGGCTCCAACCGGACGCTCCTCGACGTGGCGGCGCGCACCAGCGCGATCGCCACTGTGGGCGACCACGCGATCCCGTCGAGCGCCGATCTCAAGGCCGGGCTCGTCCACGCGATGCGCGGCCGGATCCGCGCGCGGAGCGGTGACTCGTTCCGCCAGAACGAGAAGCGGGTCACCGAGTTCGTCGACCAGTATCTCCCGCCCGCGATGAAGCGGAGCGCGGGCGTCTACTGGTGCCGCTACTTCCGGGGCCCGCTCAAGGAGAACAAGGCGGACGGCGAGGCGCTCGTCGGCGAGGGCCGCCGCTTGAAGGACGACGCCGCGCTGCGCGCGTCGAGCGCGAACGACGGCGGCACGTTCCCCCAGTTCCGCGCCTTCTCGGCGTATGTCGCCGAGCGGGAGCGCCCCGGGGACGGCGTGACCCCGCAGGACGCCGGCGTCGCCGTCTTCCGCCTGCTCGAGGAGCACTCGCTGTTCACCTGCCCCGACGAGGACGGCGACGACGCCCCCCTCTAGTTCCGACATCGCGCTCCCGGAGTGTGCGGAGTACCCCGACGACGTCCGCTCCGACGACCTGCTCGACGCGCTCGACCGGGACGCGCTCGTCCGGGCGCTCGCCGAGGAAGGCGTCGAGGGCGCCCGGCGGCTCCTGAAGGATCGTGCCGGGACCGACGAGGAACTCAAGTCCCGGCTCGAGCGGCTGCGGGAGCGCCTGCGTCGGCAGGCCGCGACGCGCGTGCGCCGGCTCATCGGCGAATACGACCGGCGCGCGGCCGAGCTCGCGGAGGTCCGGCAGCGCTCCGACGCGGAGGTCGCGGCCCGCATCGCCGCGCTCGAGGAGCGCCTCCGGGCCGCCCGCGCGATCGACTGGTCGAAGCTCCCGCCGCCCGACCTCCTGGAGGAGATCCAGGCGGCGCTGCTGGTGCCGGACGCCTCGTGGAACCGCCCGCCGCCCCGTCCGTCGATCGGAGCGCGGATCCGAGCCGCCTTCCGGCGGTTCCTCGACTGGCTGCGCGGGCTCTTCGGCCGTACGCCGGCGGCGAAGCCCGCCCGGCGCGAGCGGACGATGCCGATCGCCCTCGTCGGGGCCGGCGGCCGCACCCTGGGCCCGTCCGAGATCGGCGACGCGCTCGCGCGCCTGACCTCACCCGAACGCGACGAGCTCTCCCACTCGGTCGAGCAGCGGATCCACTCCGAGGAGCGCACGATCGAGAAGGAGGCCGAGGAGAAGCGACGGGCCGCCGAGGCGCAGCGCCGGGCGCTCGAGGAGGAGCGGGCGGAGGCCGAGCGCCGGGCGAGGGCCCAGACCGAGAACCAGGTCCGCGAGGGCGAGGAGCGCCGGATCGAACGGGAGCTCAAGGAACGCGGCTTCGTCGCCGAGCGGGCCGGCGAGCTCGTGGTGACCTACGGCCTCGTCGAGCGGTTCGCCCGGCTGCTGCTCGAGGAGGAGAGCCGGAAGCTCCCCGGGGACATCCGCCTCTCGCTCCGCGGCGGCGGCTCGACCGGCGTCTACGAGAAGGCCCGCCTCCAGCGGCCGGAGGAGGTCGCGCGCCTCGACCTCCCGAGTTCGCTGCTGGCCGCCCGGCTCGCCGGGTTGAAGCACATCGACGAGAGCACGAGCTACGTCTACCGCGAGGTCACCAGCGAGCGGGTCCACGTGGTCCTCGCCTTCGACCGGTCGGGCAGCATGTCCGAAGGAGGGAAGCTCGAGGCGGCCAAGAAGGCGCTGCTCGCGCTCTACGTCGCGATCCGCCGGCGGTACCCGGACGCCACGATCGACGTGCTCGCCTTCGACAACGAGGTCCGGGTCCTCGATCTCGTCGAGTTGTGGGAATGCAAGGCCGGGGCGTTCACGAACACGGCGGAGGCGCTGCGCGCCGCGCACCTCCTGCTGCAGGCGTCGAGGGCGAGCCGCCGCGAGGTCTACCTCATCACCGACGGGCTGCCCGAGGCGTACACCGCCGAGGACGGCGCGGTCCGCGCGGGGCAGCTCGACGTCGCGATGGAACGCGCGCTCGAGCGGGCCCGCGAGCTCGCGACCGTGGTGCCGCTCCGCTTCTCCATGATCCTCCTGAAGTCCG
The DNA here is from genome assembly GCA_030064695.1 of Thermoplasmata archaeon. The sequence continues at coordinate 1,997 of JASHYV010000030.1, read as the reverse complement.
ACCATCCCGAGTACGAGGCCGCGGCCCGGTCGATCGCGCGGACCGTCGGCGGGGAACTGGTGCTCACCGAGCCCGGCCACCTCGGGGTCGAGCTGCTCGTCCGTTGGGCGCACGGGACGGAGACGGAACGTCGCGTCGCGGCCCCCGAACCGGGCTCCCCCGCCCCCGGTCCGGCGGCCGGCGCACGCCCGAAGGGGCGCCGGCGTCGCGCCGATCGCCGGATGGGCGGATAGCCCGCTGCGCGTGCCCCTCTACCTTTATCCGCCGCCCCGACGCTTTCGCGCCCCGGGAGCCCCCATGGTCGACAGCCGAGAGGAAGCGCAATTCCGCGAGCACATGGCCGACATGCGCCGGGCGGCCCGCGGCCTCGGCCGGGACTTCGCCCACGAGTTCGCGGACCTGGACCGGAAGATCGAGCGGTTCGGCAACTCCACGGCGCGCGACGCGCGCGAGCTCGGCGCCGAGATCCAGGAGGACTTCGCGAACCTGGGCCGGCAGATGGACGAGGGGATGCGCCAGATCCCCCAGCGGTTCGCCGAGGCGGGCTACGCGATCGGCTCGGGCGTCGCCCGCGCGGGCGGCGCGACCCGCGACGCGGTGGTCGCCGCCGGCAAGAAGGCCAAGTCCGGCACCAAGAACGCGCTCGCGAGCGCGGCCGGCGTGCGGCGCACGCCGATGCGCGAGTGGGCCCCGCCCCTCACCGACGAGGGCTCGAGCGGCGGCTCCGAGCCGCCGTAGTCGCCCGCGGCGCGGCCGGTCCCTTCCGGCCCAGCTCCGCGCGGACCCGTTCCGCCGCGACCCGAAGATACTCCTCGTCCACGTCGAAACCAACGAAGTCGATCCCGAGGCGAGCGGCCGCGATCGCGCTCGCGCCGATCCCGACGAACGGGTCGACGGCCCGGCCGATCCGCGCGACGCCGTGGAGCCGGAAGCACCACTCGGGCAGTTCGGGGGGGAACGTCGCGGGATGCGGGCGGTCCCGCGCGCGGAAGCGGATCGTGGGGTACGGCAGGAACCAGGTGTTCCCCCGGCATCGGAGGTCGCCGCCGGCGCTCCGCCAGCGGGCGACGTTCGACTTGTCGCCGTACGGGACGCCGATCGCGAGGCGGTCCAGGGGGACGTCGCCGCCGTGGGTGAAGTGGAAGACGTACTCGTGGGCGCCGTGGAGGTACCGGTCGGAGTGGACCGGCTTGTAGTGGCCCAGCGCGAGGTCGCGGTCCAGGCGGGCGGCGCGGCCCGCGGCCGCCCGATCGATCGCGATCGACTTCACCCAGTGGATCACGTTCTGGAGCACGAACGGCGCGCCGGCCGCGCGCGCCACGTCCCAGGCGAGGCCGGGGTCGGACGGCGGGCTCCCGACGTTCAGGAAGAAGGATCCCCGCTCGGCGAGCGCCCGGTCCACGGAGCGGCCGACGCGTCCCATCCAGGCGAGGTACTCGCCGCGGGGCCGGTCGTCGGCGTACGCGGAATAGGGCTGCCCCAGGTTGTAGGGCGGGCTCGTCACCACCACGTCGGCGCCCCCCCGGCCGACGCGGCGGGCGAGGCCCGGGACCGAGTCCTCGGCCCAGAGCTCGATGGCGCCGCCGCGCGGGAGGGATTCGCGGGCGAACGGCCCCGTCGGCATCCTGCGGCGGAGGGGGGTGGGGGGCTTCTCGTTACCGGGCGGCGGGGGTCGGGGCCGGTGCGGGCGGGGCCTGCGCGCGCATCTTCGCGAGCTCGCTGCGCGCCTCGGCGAGCGCCTTCTGGGGCTCCTTGTAGTAGAACGAGACGAGCTGGCCGACGTCCCGGTGCGTGTACGGACGCTGGCGCGTCGCCTGCGCGTCCTTCGCCATCATGTAGTCCAAGATCTCGACGCGGTTGCGGACCTCCCGCTCCATCTCCTTCATCGAGAGGTTCTTCATCAGCGCGACCCGCTCGTAGATGTACGAGTGGCCCGAGTAGAGGAACGTGTCGTCCGCCGGGTTCCACGAGTAGACCGAGTTCGTGATCAACTCGTT